>NZ_JBSFYR010000206.1:0-4159 GCF_053599875.1 Streptomyces sp. NPDC005151
GCCATTGTCACCCACCAGGCCGATCGGCCCACGGGCAGGTTGCCCCGACATCACCGACCGCCCACCCGGTGAACCTTCCCGGTCACAGCACTAGCCGACGCGGCCCGGCACTGGCGCTTCGTCATCCACGGCTGTGTCGGGACGGGCAGCGACACGTCGGCCTTCGGGGTGCTGGCGGGCACCCTTCCGGACGGCTCCCACCCTGCCGAACTGCACACCGCCGACGGTGTCACCGGTCTCGACGCGGTCCGGGTCGAATATCCGCCCGTGGACGCGAGCTGCGAGGCGTGTCTGCGTCTCGTCGGTGTCCCGCCCGGTGCGCTGCCGCCGGGCGCAGTCGTGTTTCCCGCCGTGTGCGGCGAGCGGGAGCACTGACGAGGCGCACCTGCTCAGGCCGGAAGGTGTACGAATCGGACAGTGAGCGAGAGGGTCGCCGGTCCCTTGATCATTCCGCCCTTGTTCCAGGTGAGCCCGAAATCGGCACGATCGACGTCGATCTCGGCGGTCAGGGTGACCGCCGCCGCGGTGGACTCGGTGGTGCGGGCCGAGAAGGCGAGCGGCCGGGTCGTGCCGTGGACGGTGAGCCGGCCGGCCACCTCCACGTTGCCGCGGGCATCGGGGGTGGCGCTGTCGGCGGTGAAGACGAGCGTCGGGTAGCGGTCCGTGTCGAAGAAGTCGGCCGAGCGCAGATGGGCATCACGCTTCGCGTGGCCGGTGCCGAGGGAGGTCGCGTCGAGGATGACGGAGCCACGCGCGGAGCCGTCGGCGCCGACCTCGCCCTCGCCGGTGACGTCGGTGAAGGCGCCCTTGACGTTGACGAGACCCCACATCGTCTTGTGTCGCAGCGCGACGGTGGTCGCGTCCTGGTCCAGGGTCCAGCTGCCGGTGGCGGCCGATTCGGTCGAGGGGGTGGTCTCAGCAGGACGAGGGGGTGGTCTCAGCAGGATTGGTCATGAGATCAGAGCTCTCCAGATAGGCGGGGCCGCTTCGCCGCCATGGCCGGCGACATCGCCCTGCTCGATCCGGCTCCCGGGCCGTGCACGGCGCGGCCGCACACGGAACACCAGGACACGGGGATCAGCAGCGTCGTCTGAGGACCTGGGCCGCGCAGGTCACCAGGTCACGCGAACGGCCGGGTGACTTCCCGGGAGGCCGGGCAGTCCTCCGCACAGCCGATCCGAACCGCCCCGAGCCAACTGGACAGTCGTCGTTCGGCGCCGCCTCAGGCCCCCGTCACCCCGTCCAGCCGCTCCCGCACCAGATCGGCGTGGCCGATGTGGCGCGCGTACTCCCCGATCATGTGGACGTGCACGAGGCGCAGCGAGAAGACCTCGCCGCCGTGGACAAAAGTGTCGTCGAGCGATGCGTCGGCGATGGCGGCGTCCGCCAGCCGGCACTCCTCGACCAGGCGCGCGTAGTCGTCGGCGGCGCACGCCGGATCCAGGTCCTCGAAGTCCGCGTCCTTGCCCCTGGCGGGGTCGTACATCGGGTCCAGCGGCTGGCTGGCGAAACGCTCCCGGAACCAGGTGCGTTCGACCTTCGCCATATGGCGGAGCAGCCCGAGGAGGGTGAGGTTGGACGGCTGTACGGTCTGTTCGGCAAGCTGCTCACCGGTCAGGCCGGCGCACTTCTGCAGCAGGGTGCTGCGGAACCATGCGAGATATCCCGTGAGCATCTCCCGCTCACCGGCGACGAGGGATCCGGGCGTGCGCGTTGCGTCTGGTGCTGTCCATGTCATCGCCAGATCATGCCCGTCGGCCACCGGATCCTGCCAGGCCTTTCACCACCCGTCAGTGCTGTCCGAGGACCAGTCGGTCGTGGCGGAGGTGGTGATGTTCGCGGCCACACCCACCACCAGGAAGAGGATCAGCAGGGCCTTCCCCGCTCCGCTCATGATCAGCGGCCGTGTGGCGGAACGGGGCTGCTGCTCGGGTACGGAAAGGGCTTCTTCGCCGAAGAACCCCTTGGGGTAGGCCGGGGTGAGCATCATGAAGTAGGCGTAGAAGCGCATGTCGTAACGGAGTGTCGCGGCCGAGGCCTCGAAGAGGGGCTGGGGCATGCGTCCCAGGATCAGTGTGATCAGCCACCAGATGAAGGACAGCGCCCACCAGCCGGCGGTGGCGAGTCCCTGCACGACGGCTGCCGGAATCATCAGGATCAGGCGGAAGAAGACGGCCAGCCGGTTGAGTTCCGTCGGCCGGAGCTCGATCTGGATCGGATAGTCCGGCGGCGGAGTCAGGGCGAACGGCGGATAGCGGTCGATCAGCAGCATTGCGCTCGCGCCGACCCGCGTGTGGTAGCCGAGATATCCGGCGAGAAAGCGGAAGACCGGTTCGGGCAGCCGCCCCAGGACCAGGGCGGCGAACCAGCCCGCGATGGTGGTGAAGAAGGCCGCGATGTAGAGGAAGAACAACACGATGAAGTGCGGGATCAGCAGGAGCAGCCGCACCAGCACCGTGAGCCGGCGCTGCCTCGCCGGCTCGACGAGGTCCAGCACAGGGAGCCACTCCCCCGCGTCCGGTCCCCTGGGGCCCGTCCACTGGGCGTCAGCCATGTCGCTCCTCCTCGGCGGGTGATGCGTACCCCATCGGCACCTACGACGTCACCCCACGCTCGGCCCGCCGATACGGGCCCGCAATCGACCACGGGCCGATCGGGTGTCCTGACGGACCGCGCCGGACCGGGCGGGACCCGGCCATCGCTCGTCCCCCGATGACCGGGTCCGTCGTCATGTGGTCACGTCACTCCAGGAGGTCGGCGTACGCACCGAAGGTCCGGTCTCGGCCGGTCCGGCCTCGCACTTGCCCGGCGTGTGCCCGTATCCGTGCTGCACTCGAGGGCGGCGGCCTGCGCCGCGGTGCTGTTGGCGGCTGTCATGCCCAGTGGGAGGGCGAGAGCGGCGACCAGCCGTCCATGAGCGGCGCGTCCGGGTGCGGGTGCGGATCCCGGCAGTGATCCGTACGGCTGATCGCATTCCGGTTCTGCCGAATCCCCTGGGCACCCAGGGTCTTCGTGCACTTCCCGGTGGCATGTGGAAGCCGGGCTGACCGACTCCGTCTACTACGCCGAACCCGGAGTGCTCGCCGGGATCGTGGAAAAGGCAGGCCTCCCGTACGAGGGCCCGTCCGAGGACGTCGCCGGTTGCGCCGCTGCTGCGGGTCGCCGTCGGGCAGGGTGAGCTCAACGAATGCAGGATGCCCTGGGACGTGATGCTCCCGGTGATGGTCACTGAGGTGGTATCGGTGGCGAGCTGGACAACCGGAATACGCAGAAGCAAGGGGACACGTGCCGAACGTAACTCCCTCCCAGCCGATACCGGCTTCCCCGAAGGGTGCGTATCCGATGAGGGTGCTGGTTTGATCAGGCGGCGAGGCTGAGGGTGTTGCGGTATCGGGCCTGATGGTTGCGGGTGAACTCCTGCTGTTCGTGCCAGACCCAGTAGGCGTCGAAGTCGCCGTTGGCGCGCAGGGCACGGAGTTTCAGGACGGCTTCGGCTCCGGCCAGACCCCAGCGGGCTCCGGTGATGTCGAGACGGTCTTTCACCAGGTGGCGGCAAGCTCCCTCGATGATGCCCGTCGCGATCGGCCAGCCGGCGGCCAGCGCGGTGTCGTAGCGGAGGTATTCGGCCTTGTTGGTGAGGTAGGCCACGGCGTCGTCGATGCCTTTGTGGTGGCCGGCGGCGATCCCGGCCTGTTCGGCGGCCGATCGGATCGCGGCGGCGGCCTTGCCGCAGTCTCCGGCCAAGATGGTGCGGGCGGTGCGGGCGACCCAGGCCTCGATGGTCTTGTCGCCGCTCTCGTGCAGGCCGTGGCCGGCTCCCCACAGGTACTCCAGGACGTGGATGATGTCGATGACGATGTGCACCTTCACGCCGCGGGCCTGTGCCTCGGCGTTGATCAGGTCGATCTGGTGGGGTGCGCCGTCGACCAGCACCACCCAGGTGCGCGAGTGGTCGGGGTCGCGGGCCTCGGCCTGGTCGAACACGGCGGCCACGACCTCGCCGGCGGTGTCGTTGACCGAGCCGCACAGCCATTTGGAGCGGGCTTTGGGGGCTCGGACCACAGGGTCGGCCCCGTCGGTGGCCGTCCCGGCGTCGGCGTTGTCGGTGGCCGTCCCGGCGTCGGCGTCACGGTCGTCGTCGGGGTCGGGGTCGGGGTCG
>NZ_JBSFYR010000207.1:0-4134 GCF_053599875.1 Streptomyces sp. NPDC005151
GCCATTGTCACCCACCAGGCCGATCGGCCCACGGGCAGGTTGCCCCGACATCACCGACCGCCCACCCGGTGAACCTTCCCGGTCACAGCACTAGCTGCCTGTGGCGGTCGCGCGTTCACCGTCGCCGTCCGCTCGGCCGTGGCCGGCCTCCCGTACGACGCCGGGCGCGACCGCCGTTCCTGCCGCCAAGCCTGCGGCCAGGTTGGGCAAGCCTGGAAGGCGCACGTTAACGCGTTGGCAAGCCTGCCGGTGCCCGGTGCCCGGTGCCCGGTGCCCGTGTACGGTGTGGCTCGTTGGGCTGGGCATGACGGTTTCGCAGCAGTACGGCATGCTCGTCCACGGAGGGCCCGCCCCGACGGCTCAGCCTTCGCAGCAAGGACCCGTCCCGGCCCGGTTGGGGCGGAGCCGAGGGGGTCGGCGCCTGCCGCCCGCGGTTGTCGGCGCCGTTCCCACAACTGTGCGGTTCGATCAGGACGAGGCATCGGAGGTAGACCGCTTCGTCCTGGAACTCCGGGACGAAGCAGGCCGCCGGGCACTCGACAAGGCAGAGGTGATTCGGGAGGTTCTGCGGCTGGCCCGGGAGCACGAGCCGAGGAAACGGGCCCTGCTGCGTCGGCTGCGGTGACTCTCCTCTGCCGCCGGCTGGGTGCCGCCGTCCGGCACGAATTCGGTCGCATCGGCGGCCTGATCACCCTGCGTGTGTCGTCGGACGCGAATGGTCCTGGCCTCCTGGGACAATGCCGCGCATGCAGCCGCTGCCGGTTCCCTGCCCCGCCCACCTGATCCCGGAGGTCAGCGGCACCGACGCTTTCCATAACGCGTACAGGGAAGCCATGGCGCAGCAGGTGGTGTTCGTTGCCATCGAACACGAGGGTGGGTGGTGGAGCGTGAAGGCGGACGCGCTTACCGCGGGCCCTGGCCATGTCGTCGGCGATACCGTGAACGACGCCGTCCGGGCGGCGATCGCCCGCTTGGTCAGCAGCCGTGAGATCTACACGGACGCCTACGCGGGACCGATCTACTTCATGCTGCACGGCGTGCGGAGCGAAGAGCGGGCCCGTGAACTGGCGGCCGCACTCCACGCCGCCGTGTACGGAGACCTGGAACCACTGACCCGCGCCGTGCCTCTACCGCCCGTGTCCTGAGTGAGTGTTTGAGATCTCGGCCCCCGCATGAACTGGTCGAAGAAAGACTGATCGCCGCGACACCACCCAGACACCATGCGGACCAGGGAGCGAGAGCTGGTGCTGCCAAAATCGGATCGTCAAGGCGGCCTGATGATCTGCGGGGTTTTGTCGGTTGTGGTTCGGCATCGTGGTGTCAGTGCGGGATATACGGGGATTCTGCAGGTCAGTTTGTTGCCGTGCGGGTTTCGGGTGGTGACATGGATGCCGATCTGGGGCTGACGTTTTTGGCGTCTGAGCAGGTCAGTTGGTTGCCGCTCGGTACAGCGTGGAGCGCATTGTTGCTGGTCAGGGCCGTGGGAGTGCTCCGGTGAGCGCCGCCTGGTGAAGGCGAACAGCATCCTCTTGCCGTATGGGGCCGAACGCGTAGCGGATTCCTGTTGCGGTGAGGGTGAGTTGTTCTCCGTCTCGGGCGGTGATGAGGGGGAAGAGCGGGTTGTCCGGGGCGCGGTCCTTCAGCTGACTGTGGATGCGGGCGGCGCGTATGAGGGGGCGTGTCCAGGTGGGCAGGGGGTAGAGCCGGCATCGGCGGTGGGTGGTGCTGTCGTGGACTTTGACGGTGGTTGCGTTCTCGTCGATGTCAATGGCGCGGATGAGTGCGAGCCGATCGATGTCGGCTGCGGTGATGGCGTGGATGGTCAGGGCTGCGGCGTGCAGCGGGTGGGCCACTGTGGTCAGCCGGGTGGCGAGGACGTCTCGCGCCGTGAAGTCGTCTCCGTGCAGGGACGGTGAGGCGCTGCCAGGGGTACCCGCGGGGGCGCCCTGGCACGGGGTCCGCGCGAGACGGTCCACCACTACGCCGTCCAACGGTGCTCGAGGGGTGATCCATTGCCCGCCGTCTCGGCAGGGTGCGGGGTCGCAGTGCCGGTGCTGCTCAGGGCTTGGGATGTCGGCCAGTGGGTGTTGCGTCTGCTCCAGGGCGACGCGTGCGTGGGGGAGGGTGCCGATGATGTGGTGCGGGGTCTCGTCGAGGAGCGTGGTCAGTGCGGGGCTGACCGGGCGGTGCCAGAGGAGGGTGAGGTGGATGCCGCTGCGCTCCCGCAGGGTGAGTAGTTGTCTGAAGCGGGCGTGTGTGAGGCGGTCGGTGCGGCAGACGATCAGGTGTCCGATGTGGTGGGCGAGTACCCAGGCGCAGGCCGCGTCCCAGGCGGGGCGCTGGGAGTCGGCCCAGGTTCCGTAGGTTTCTCCGCCTTGAGGGAGGCGTTTGCCGAGGGCGTAGAGCAGGTCGTGGGCGAGGGCGGCGGGTGCGCCGTTGGCGGGGCTGGGGTCGACGGTCAGACATCCCATGCCCGGGTCGTGTGCGGCGTGTGCGGCGGCAGTCCAGTCGGGGTGGTCGTCCTTGTCGTTGATGACGGTGACCGGTGGAGGATCGCCGGCCGTCATCACATGCCGCCAATTTTGCTGTAGACCCAGCGCACGAGGTCTTCGTCGACCTGCCCGAGGTTGAGTTTCTTCATGCCAGCGAGGATGTGGGTGGTGATGTTGGCCCAGTTGCGGAAGCTGCCGTGGGCGGCCTGTTTGTCGATCGCGTCGATGAGCGCGGTGTCCACGTCTGCCCAGACGGGGTGGAAGGCGGGGATCGTCTCCCGTACCTCGTCCCGGGACATGCGGGTGAACTCCTGCCAGATGAAGATCCGGGAGGCCAGCATCGGTTCGCGGCGCAGGACCTTGTAGCAGCCGTCGCCTCCGGCGAAGATCACGGCGATGTCGGTGCGTTTGTCGTCCCACAGGTGGCGCCAGAACTCGAACCCGGTCTTCTTCATCCACTGCGCCTCGTCGCAGACCAGGACCCGGAACTCCTCGGCGAGCGCCTCCTTGAGGAGGGTGTCGAACTCGATCGGGCGGGCGGGCGGCTCGCCCGGCAGCCCCAGTGCCTGGAAGAGGCCATGCCGTATGTCGCGCGGGGTCGGCCCGGCCCGCAATTCCAGGCGGTGGGTGATGTCCGGGGCGAGGTGGCGCAGCGCGGAGTTCACTGACATCGTCTTGCCGGATCCAGCCGGCCCGTAGACGCACATCATGGCCTTGGCCTCGATGACGGCCTCGATGTTGTCCCGTGTGGTCAGCAGCGTGTCGGTACCGACCAACTGGGCCTGCTCCAGGCCCAGGAAGTGGTCTTCGCTCTCGTCGGGCAGCAGCCCGTAGTCCAGATCAGCGATCATCAGCTTGGTCCTCATCAGCAGTAGGTGTGCGCGGGGGCCTGGGGCGGGCCCAGGTATCGGGCGCGGGGCCGTGCGGAACGAGATCAGGACGGGCCAGCGCGCGGCGGTCGCTCTGTGCCGCCGCGCCCAGTTCCTCTTCAGCCTGTGCGGAGGTCGAAGAGGTGAGAGGTCGGGGCGGGGCAGCGGTGGTGGAGGCTTCGAAGCGCCGGCGGCGCAGCTTCTCCGCGGCTTTCAGGTCGGCCTTGAGCCGCCGGGCGGCCGCGGTCCGTGCGGCCTGGACGGAGCGGATCTGCTCCCGGCTTGCCGCGGCGGCCAGGAACGCCGACCCGAGATGGCGTCCGGTCGCCGCGTCGAAGACCTCGATGGTGTCGTCGTGGTGGGGCAGGTGCCGTACCGAGACTTTGGTGCCGGTACGGCCGTTCATCCACGGGGCGAGGTAGTCCCGGCGGCGCCACCGCACCCCGCTCGTGCTGATCGTGTACGTGCGGCCGTCGTCCTCCAGGGCGAACGTCGCCAGCTGCCCGGCGGACACATCCGTGAGCGGTGTCGCGTCGGCCTGCCACGCCTGGAGGGGGGTTTCCCCATCCAGCGCGGCGGGACGATGGAGGGTGTTCCACCAGGTCACCCAGTCCAGCAGCAGCCCCACGAACGCCTCGTAGGTCAGGGGCGGGGCGTCGGGGTCGGCGAGCCGGCCACCGGTGAACCGCCCCGGTTCGAGTAGAGGCTCGATTTCATGAAAGGATCGAGTCATGGCAAGACCTTCCCGTTACCCCCTTGAGCTCCGCCGCCGT
>NZ_JBSFYR010000208.1:0-2155 GCF_053599875.1 Streptomyces sp. NPDC005151
CCGTTATCTCAAGCTCGCCGATCAAGCAGGGCTGTGACCTGGGTTGCCAGGTCAAGGACGGTGTCTTCGACCTGGCCGCGTGACCCTTTCGAGCGCCGCTTAGCACGGGCCGATCGTTACTGAAGCGCGATGCGGTGAGCTGGGTTCGGGACCCAGCTGAGTCATTGCGCTTCATCTGGCGGGTTTGAAGTCGCCCTGAGGCACTGGTGCGTGAGCGGTCGAATCTGGCGGGGTGATACGGTGTCTGGCGTTCGTGTCTGATCCAGATCGAGAGAGTTGGGAGGTGAGGTTGATGACCGCGCTCAAGGCCACTGCCATGTGCTCTGCCCGAACCACCCTCACGTCCCGGGCTGTGGCCTGACCTCATCTGGATTCGCCTCGCTGGGAGCGTGAGCTCGCGAGGCAACACCGATACGAACCAACCATGAAACGGATCTCCATCCATCGTGAGCATCAACTGGATCACGCGCGCTGAGACCAGCGCCGACATCTCCACCATTCGCGACATCAGCCTCGCCGCGTTTGACACTCCGCTGGAGGCCGACCTCGTCGGCGCCCTGCGCGCCGACCCCTCGTGGATCAACGGACTGTCCATCGTCGCCACCGACCACGACGGCAAGCTCATCGGCCACGCGCTGCTGACCCGCTGCCACATCGACGACACCCCGGCCCTGTGCCTGGGCCCCGTCGCCGTCTGGCCCGAGTACCAGAAAACCGGCGCTGGCTCCGCGGCAATCCGCGCCTCGTTGCAGGCTGCCAAGGAGCTGGGCGAGCACTTCGTCACCGTCCTCGGACACCCGACGTACTACCCGCGGTTCGGCTTCACTCGCGCGTCCAAGCACGGCATCGGACTCAGCATCGACGTCCCGGACGAGGCCATGATGGCCCTCACCCTCGACGCCGACCACCCGCTGCCCAGCGGCACGGTCCACTACGCCGCACCGTTCGGCATCTAGTCAAAGCCCGCCGTGCCGGGGCGCCACCGAGCCCCGGCGCGGCGGTTCTGCTCCCCCTCACAGTGCGCCAGGTCGAATGCAAACCCGCCAGATGAAGGGCAATGCCTCACGAGCGCGTAGTTGAGGCTCGCTGGTCGCCGAGCGCGTGAGCGAGTTGCCGACGCAGGCGCTGGTTCTCCTCGGTGAGTTGTCGGTTCCGTTCCAGGGCGGCCTCCAGGCGAGCGTGCAGCGAGGCATCGGAAGAGCGTTCAGCCGCAGGGATCTGCGGCGAGGGGGAACGCCGAGTCGCGTCACGGAGCCGTTCGATCTCGGCTCGGATATCAGGCTGGCCATAGAGCCAGGAACGTGAGATGCCCGCGCGACGGGCGACGCCCTCGAAGGACACCGGGACTCCGGTGCGGTCGAGTTCTCGCAGTTCCTGGATGGCCTTGGACCGCGTCAGTTCGTGCCGCTTGCGGGCGGCGGCGACGAGCGGTGCGGGGTTGGGTTCAGGAGGCATCGGCGGCCGCCTCACCGGTGTCTGGCTGGCCGTCGTCTTCGAGCGTCGTGATGATCTTCTCCAGGTTGTCGGCGACCTGCCGGTTCATCTCCACGAGCCGCTTCTGCCCGCGGGCTTCGGCTGCGGAGATGATCTGCAGTGTCTGCTGGCGCTGTTCACGGTGCTGGGGCAGGAACTCAGCGGTGGTGATGAACATTGGGCAGGTCAGACATGAGTTGGCGTGCGGGCAGGACTGCACCACCGGAAGTCCGCAGTAGCCGTTGGGCAGGGCCTGGGTGGCTCGGGAGAGCCGCTGTTTGGCCCAGGCCGCCTCCGCGAGAGGACCGGCCGGGTCCAGGGCAACGGTCTCGCCCTGGGCGTTGACCTTGCGGGCTTTCTCCCAGTGCCGGCGGACGGTGGTGTCCGACAGCCGCGCGTAGTGGGCGGTCATCTGGGCCGACGTGTGATCAAGGATCTGACGGACGACCTCCTGCGGGACGTCCTTGTTGATCAGCCTGGTGCCCAGGGTGTGCCGGAACTGATGAGGGGTGATGTGCACCGGACGGCCCAACTCATCGCACGTCTGGCAGCGTTGAAGCCACTCGGTCAGCGAGATCCGGTAGCCGGAGGTGCTGATCGGTCTGTCACCGCGGAGGTTCGCGTCGGCGCGGGGGAAGAGGACCGACACCCCCTCCGGCCGCTCATCCAGGATTCGGCTCCG
>NZ_JBSFYR010000208.1:2252-4126 GCF_053599875.1 Streptomyces sp. NPDC005151
GTGCAGCGCGTACTGCACCTCCAGTCGCAGTTGCACAGGCAGCTGACGCAGGTCGATGTGCTCGGACCCGCCGGGGCCGATCTCCTCGTAGGAGGCGGCGAAGTCTTCGACGGCGGGGCGACCGCGCGCCGTCCATCGACCGTCGTGGCCGGTGCAGAACACGGAGGTGCCCCTCACCCACAAGTCGCAGTAGTCGATCCGGCAGACCTCGGGCAGCGGTGATGGGGGCCGCAAGGGCGCCGGAGAGGTCTGCCATGCCCCCATCTCCGTACTTGCGGACCGCCTCCACTGACGCCAGTGCCGTTGACACAGACCATGGCTGTCGCGGCCGTAGCGGCAGCCGCCGACCGCGCAGGCGGCGAGCGCCTGATGTCCGACCCATCCGGGCGGCGTGGTCGAGATGAAGGTGTCGCGGTCGGGCCTGCCCTCACGAGCCCAACGGACAGAGTGCCCCCAGCACATGCGGTTGCTGCGGGCCGGTCGGTCGCATCCTTCGACAGCGCAGGCCGGGCCGCCAAAGACCGGGTGGCGGGGGTCGAAGGCCAGGTCGTCTTGCCGGAACTCGGGACGGATCGCGAACATGAGCTTCTCCAGCAGGCCCACGGGCCGGGCAGTGCGGTCCTCCTGGGGGTGTGGGGCGGCGGTCACCACTGCACCTCCGTGCCCCGGAACCAGCCAGCTTTCTCCAGGACGCTGCGGGCGTCTTCGACGGTCAGATGCCCGTAAATCGCTGAAGTTGTGGTGACTGAGGAATGTCCGAGCAGCTTGGAGACGACCTCGATCGGGACCCCGTCACGCAGGGCCCGGGTGGCCGCAGTGTGCCGACACCAGTGCGGGTCGAAGGCGATGCCGGTCCGGCGCCGCAGCCGGAGCACCAGGTCGTAGACAGCCGGATAGGACAGGGCCTGGCCTCGCGGCTCAGCGAAGAGGTTCACGAACACGTAGTCGCTGTCGAGATCTCCGTACTCGGCGTGCAGGTAGTCGCCCCACAGCCGTAGCAGCTCGGCGCTGACCGGGATGGTTCTTAGCTCGCGCGACTTCGACCTGGCCCGGTTGGCGTTGTTCCGGGGCACGACCGTGATTTCCCGCTCGGCTGCGGCGACGTCGGAATGCCGCAGGCCGAGGGCCTCGCCGATACGCATGCCGGTCTCATGGAGCAGAGCGAACAGGAACCGGTCACGCAGGTGATCGCAGGCGTCCAGGATGGTCTGCATCTCCGCCGCCGTGAGCACGCGCGGCAGTTTCTTCGGGACCTTCAGCGAGATCGTCCGCCAAGGCTGGGGCCGGCCGGGGCTGATGTGGTGCAGGAACGGCTTCCAGCCGCCCCGGCGGCCAGGCGGCTGCAGGGTCGTCAGAAGATCAACGACATCGACACCGTGCCGCAACTGGTGGGCGTAGAACGCGGACAGCGCCGACAACTTGCGGTTGACCGTGGACGCGCTGACGTGTGGTTCCACGGAGGGCAGCACCGCGATCTGCCCTTTGCGACCCGAAGGCGGCAGCTGCAGCCAGACAACGTACTCGCCAAGATCCTCCAAGCGGACCTCGCGCCAGTCCAGTCCCCGGTGGGCCAGGAACGTCCAGTAGTCCTTGAGGTCGTAGGCGTACGCCCTGACGGTGTTCGGCGACCTGTCGACGTCCGTCAGATAGGCCAGGTAGCGCTCGATCGGCTCCACCAGGACGTCGTCGTCACCGAGCACCGTCCACGAGTCCACCCGTACCGTCGGCAACGCGACTCGCTGTACGAGCATGGCGCCTCCCCTTCATCAACGTCATGGATGAAGCCAGAGATAACCACGTCACAACAGCAGATCACAGGGCTTCCGGTGACCTTGCTGAACATCAAAGACGCCCTCCGGGCGGCTCAAGATAAT
>NZ_JBSFYR010000209.1:0-4088 GCF_053599875.1 Streptomyces sp. NPDC005151
TGACGCGAACCCACGGGTCCATCCCCCAGAATCAAGGCAGTGGACCCTCGGGTTCGCGCTGAAGACCCTTCAGTTTCCATGAACTCGCGGGCCTCTGGGGGTGCCGTTAACGAGCGGCGAACCAGGTGACAAGTAACCCGCCAGTAACTTTCAGATCGAAGGTCGGCCCCCTTGCCGGGACGTGGCGAGGGGCCGAGTGGTGTCGCGGGTTCAGGCTGCGGCCGGCTCGGGCTCCGGGTCCTGGGGAACGGGGGCCGGTCATGCCCAGGTCCGCCATGCGGGGCACGAAGGCGACGTCGAGTTCGTCGACCGGGTGGATCAGGCCCCGCTCGCAGGTCTCCGCCAGCCACACCGTGCAGTCGGCGGGGTAGGCGGGGTTGACCCCGATCTCCCCCTTGGGGAGAAACCCGTTGAACGGCGTCGCGATCTGGTGGTGGTTCCAGTAGTTCAAGGCCCGAAGGGCCTTGGCCTGCTCGAAGACGAGGTAGAGCTGCGGATAGCGCTGAAGAATGCGCATCTCGCGGAAGAGTGTCTGCCCCAGCAGGGACAGCGCGGTCCGGGCAAGGCTGTCGAAGTCCTGGTCGCGGAAGGTGAAGGTGGTCGCGTCCTGGCCGGGGTCGAGGGCCAGAGCGGTGAGCAGGTGGGAGAGGCGGTCTCGGGTGTACTGCGCTGCTCCGGGAGCGAGAGAGGGCTCGATGCCGGCGATCAGATCGTGCAGGCGCTGGTGCCCGGGGTGGAAGCGGGACAGGTCGAACAGCTTGTCCATGCCGCTGACCGCGGAGAACGCCAGGCGCTTGTAGAGCTGGTTGTTCATCTCGCCGGCCTCCGCGAACGCCTTCGTCTTTGTGCTGGCGGAGTGGAGCATCAGGTACTCCGACAGCACCTCGAAGTACACGTAGCCCAGGAACGGCAGGCTCCGGACGGCAGCGGCGAGCTGGTCCACGAACGTGCCCGGCGTCGTCCGGCGCGGAGCTCCAGAGAGAGCTGATCGTGGCCAACACGAACGACGGGCTCGCCTCCGCGCGGGCCCGCGGCCGAGTCGGCGGGCGCCGGCCCAAGCTGACTCCGGATCAAGCCGAACTCGCCCAGCAGCTCTACGACGCCCGCGAGAAGACCGTCCAGCAGATCGCCGACATGTTCAACGTCCCCCGCTCCACGGTCTACGGGCACCTCGACCGCGAGAAGTCGGTGCCCCGCCAGCCGAAGAAGACCGCCGCCGCGAAGCCTTGAAAGCTACCGGCGGGTTACTTGTTCCCTGGTGTCCGAGCTAGGACTACAGGGCCGTCTGGCCGGGAAGGGGAACGCCGTCGATCAGCGGTTCGGTTGCGCAGTGAGCGGACGTGGCACACAAGGCGTACACACCAGGAGTGAGGATCACACTGTGAGCCCGACGCACCTTCCTCCCCCTGAGTACTACGCTTCGCTCCCCAGGCATATCGCCGGTGCCGGGGCGATCATCCACGACGCCGCGGGCCGCATCCTTCTGGTCCAGCCGTCCTATCGCACCGACACTTGGGAGATTCCCGGCGTTCATTAGGCAAGTGGGTTGTCGGGTGTGGTGTTGTCGGGTGCCGCGACGGAGATTTTCGGACGACTGCTGACGTGATCGATGGCCTTCGGACGTTCCGCACGCCGGTACATCCGGGCGACGCCTGCGCACTGCAGTGCCATGGAAACCGCCATGGCACTGCAGATGCCGGGCAGTCCTGAACTCGACAGGCTGTACGCAAGCGCCAGTTGAAGCACCACCCCGAACGTGGTGATCCGTGCAAGGGCGGGACTGGCGCCGCTGCCCTCGAACACCCCGCCCAGCGCGATGAAGCAGGCAAGCAGTACCAAGTACGGGCCCAGGCATCGCAGATAGAGGGCTCCGGCCTCGGCCACCTCGCCTTCGCTCCCGAACGCCCGCATGATCCATGGTCCGGTGGCGAGCAGCATCAGCGCGGCGGAGAGCCCGAGTACCCCGGCGAGAAGCAGCGCCTGACGTCCGATGGCCCGCCGTTCGTCGCGTCCGGCGCCGAGCAGGTGGGCGGTGTGGATGGCGGCGCTCTGGCGCACCGAGTAAAAGGCCATGGTCGCGACGTACATCGCCTTGGTTGCGATCCCGTAGGCGGCGACCTCGTTGACGCCGATCCGGGCGACGATGGCGACGAGGGCGAGCGCGCCCGCCATCCGTACGACGAAGTCGGCCGACATGGGCAGCCCGGTCGCAGCCGTCCTGCGGGCATCGGAGCCGAGCGACCTGGGCCGGCTCAGGGGCGCCCTGGCTGCCTGCCGCAGGACGCCGTTGCGGCGCAGGGCCACGAAACCGCAGGCGAGCGCCACTGTCCGGCCCAGCACCGTGGCGATCGCCGCGCCACGGACTCCGAGGCCGAACCCGATGATGAGCAGGGGGTCCAGCACGAGGATCAGTCCGTTCGCGAGCACTGCGAGCCGCATCGGGGCACGGGTGTCGCCCGCGCCCTTGAGGATGCCGTCGACGACGTTGGTCGCGAAAAACACCGCGATTCCTGGCAGCGCGATCGAGAAATAGCCCGTGGCGAGGGACAGCGAGCCGCCTTCATCGCCCCCGAGCACGAGTCGGGCGAGCGGCTCACGACTCAGGTATCCGCTGACAGTGACGACGGGCGTGACGATCACCCACAGCGCCCAGCCGCCGCGCAGGGCGGAGCGCATCGCTGCCGGATCCTTCGCACCTCTGGACCGTGCTACCAGCACCGTCGTGCCCGATCCGGCGACGAGGATGATGCCGAGCAGCAGGTTCTCGACATTGGTGGCGACGGCCACCGCGGCGACAGCCTCCCCGCCGAGCCGCGCCACCCAGACCATGTTGATGATCCCGGCCGTGACGCCCGAGAGAAGTTCGAAGTAGACCGGATACGCCAGCGAGACGAGCTTGCGCCGGTGCCCTACTGCCCCCATCAATGCACCCCCTCTTTTCGCTGTACCTCGAATAGAGGTACAGCGAAAAGAGATAGCATGACCGCACGGGACGGGCAAGCGTCGGACGGGCGCGGGAAGGGGCGCAGCGCATGCTGGAGCTGTCGATTCTGGGATTCCTCTACGAGGAGCCCCTGCACGGATACGAGCTGAAAGCCCGCATTCAAGGCCTCAGCGGCCACATTCGCCCGGTCAGCGACGGTGCGCTCTATCCGGCCATCACCCGACTGGCGAAGGCGGGCTTGGTCGAGCAACGCACCGAGCCCGGAAGCGGAGCCGCACCCCGGCGGATCCTGTCCCTCACCGAGGCGGGGCGCATCGAGCTGCAGGCCCGGCTTCGGTACCCCAAGGAAGTCGAAATCACCGATGGACAGCGCTTCTTCACGCTGCTCTCGTTCCTGCGGCATCTTCCCGACCGGGCGGAGCGGGCCGCCGTTCTCCGCCGTCGGCAGGCCTTTCTCGATACCCCGGCCAGCTTCTTCTACCGCGACGGCAAGCCGGTGCGGGCCGAGGAGGCGCCGGATCTCTTCCGACAGGGCATGTTGCGCATCGCCCGCGCCACCGGCGCCGAGGAGAGGAAGTGGCTGGCCGAGGCGATCGGGAGTCTGGAGGACTGAGAGACGTCCGTTGGACGGTTCCGGTCTCGCTAAGGTCGGGTCTGTACGGTGAACGGTGTAACTCCCGAGCTGGAAGCGGCAGTTGATGACTGACGTGACGAGTGACATCGAGGCCGGGGAGGCCGCCGTGGATGTGGCGAACGCTGTGGACGACGGACTGGTCGCCGAGTTGGTGGCCAGGGCCCAGGCCGACGGGGTGAAACTGACCGGGGAGGGCGGCCTGCTGGCCGAGCTGACCCGTCGGGTCCTGGAGTCCGCTCTGGAGGGTGAGCTCACCGATCACCTGGGCCACGAGCCCGGTGAGCGGGCCGAAGGCGGGCGGGAGAACTACCGCAACGGCCACCGGTCCAAGACGGTGGCCACCGAGGCCGGGCCGGTGCAGATCACGGTGCCACGGGACCGGGCCGGGACGTTTGAGCCGCAGCTGGTCAAGAAGCAAGGCCGGGAAGTTAAGGCTGGTCGGGGCACTGTCCAAGCGCGTGCGGATGTGCGCTGATCTGGGATTACATGCGGAACGGGACCGCTGGTAGA
>NZ_JBSFYR010000210.1:0-3778 GCF_053599875.1 Streptomyces sp. NPDC005151
GCCTGCCCCCACCTCGCTCACCAGCCCGAAACGACCGAAGCCCCGTCACCTGACGGAGCATCGGCCACTACCTACGGATTCGGGTCAGACGCCGTACGACGGTGTCCTTCAGCGCTTCCTTGTCGGGGTCCATGCCACGCGCGAAGCGCTGGTCGTCGATCAGTTCCAGGAGCGCGGTGTACGACTCGGGATACCCGTTGTGCGGGGTGGCGGAGAGGAACAGGCGGTGCTCGAAGTGCGGGACGAGGCGCCGGATCAGCTTGGTCTGCTGGGAGTCGACGGCGTACACCTGCTTGGGTGCGGACGGGGCGACGTGATGGGCCTCGTCGAGGACGAGCAGGTCGAAGAAACGCTTGTGATCACCGTTGCTGGTTTCCTCCGGGGCGCCGATGACCTCGTCGAGGAGGCGCTGGGCCTTCGTGCCGCGCAGCCAGGGCAGGGACACGATGGTCAGCGGGTGCACACGGAAGGGATTGGCCGCAGTGCCATGAGTGCGGCGGAGGCGGGCGCAGTGCTCAGAGTTGACGATGGTGAAGTCCAGGCCGAACTTCTCCGCCATCTCGTCGCGCCACTTGAGGGTGAGTCCTGCGGGACAGACGACCATGATGCGCCGGGCCCGGCCGCGCAGCAGCAGTTCCTGCGCGACGAGCCCGGCCTCGACGGTCTTGCCGAGGCCGACGTCGTCGGCGAGGAGGAGGTTGACGCGGGGAGCACCGAGGGCGCGGGAGACCGGTTCCAGCTGGTACGGCTCGACGGCTACGCCGGAGCGGAAGGGTGCCTGCAGAGTCTTGGCGTCGGCAGAGGCGACGGCCGACCAGCGGACGGCGTCGAGGAATGCGGCAAGGCGCGACGGCGGGTCGTACTGGCCTGTCGAGGCGTCAGGGAGGGAGCCTGCGGGCAGTACGCGACGGCCCGGCTCAACCTCCCAGATGACGGAGAGGGTGTCTCCGAAGCGGCCGTCAGCAACGGACTGGAGGTGGACGAGGGTGGCAGCCTTGCGCCCGCCGTGTTCACCGCCGGCCGCGGAGGGTTCGACGCGGGCCACGACCCAGGACTGTCCGCGTACCTCGACGAGCTTTCCCTCCTCCGGAAGCTCCTCGGCACTGGTCCGCTCGCTCTCGCGCTGGACTGCTGGCGTCATCGGCGCTGTTCCCCCTCGGTCTCTCCTGCTGTCGTCCGTAGGCAGTGTCCTGCCTCCCACCCGAACGATGCAGCCACAGAGTAACACGCACTCATTACTGTGAACAGAGATTACAAACGGGGGTTTGATCTACCGTCAGGACATGCGGGCGAGCCGCTCCAGGAGGGCTCGCGATCGGCCTCGGCGCGGATCGTCCGCGCCCAGGATGCGCTCCTCGTCGTCGACCAGGCGGCGCAGCAGCTCCACGGCAGGATGGCGCTCTCCCGTGCGCACGAGAAGGACCGCGATCTCGTAGCGCGTGTCCAGTACGGCGGCGTCCGCCGGTCCGAGGAGGCTGCGCTGCTCGGCGAGGACGGACTTCAGCTCGTCGAGGGCCTCGCGGGTGCGGCCGAGCGCTCCGGCACACAGGGCGGCCCCGACGCGGGCGGCGAGGAAGTCCGCGCGTCCGAGACCGGGGGTGGCGAGGAGTTCCTGATATTCCTCCAGCGCGTGGGCGGGGCGGCCGGAGCGGCGGAGGGCCGCGACTTCGGCCAGTCTCGGGTGCGTGAGCACGCTCGCGGCCGGAGCGGGAGCCCAGGCGGCGAGCAGCGCACGCACCTCGGCCGCCGAACCGGGCCGGCCCTCCGGCTTCTTTTCGAGCAGGCCGGCCACCAGCTTCTTCAGGCCGGTGGGTATACCGGGGCGGTGACCGGAGAGCGGCGGCACGGGCTCGTTCGCATGCTGGTGGTACAGCATGAAGAGACTGCCGTCCGTGAAGGGCGGCTTCCCGGCGAGCAGTTCGTACAGGACGCAGCCGAGTGAGTAGAGGTCGCTCGCGGGCACGGTTCTGCCGACGGCTTGTTCAGGTGCCATGTAGACGACGGTGCCGGGTGTGGCGTTGGCGGCGGTGAAGCGGGTCTCGCCGGGACGCGGCTCCAGGGCAGCCGCGACACCGAAGTCCAGGACTTTGATCTCGCCGGAGGGCGTGATCATCAGATTCGACGGCTTGAGGTCGCGGTGCACGACGCCCTGGCCGTGTGCGTACGCCAGGACGTCGGCGACACCCTGCGCGACGCCTGCGGCTCGTTCGACATCCAGCGTTCCTTCGTCCTTGAGCACCGCGTCCAGCGCACGGCCCGGGACGAGCTCCATGACGAGGTACAGCTCTCCGTCGTCGCTGCCGTGGTCGTAAACGACGGGGATACCGGGATGGTTCAGGCGGCTGGTGAGGCGTGCCTCCCGAAGGAACCGCCGCTCCAAGGTCGTGAGTTCGGAGCCGTACCCCCGTGGGGCGAGGAGCTTGACGGCCACTTCACGCCCGTTGTCGCGGTCGCGCGCTGCCCATACGACGCCCATGCCTCCCCGGCCCAGCTCGTGTGTGAGCTCGTACCGCCCAAGGCTTCGCCGCATTGCGCCCGTCCCCAGTTCCGGCGCCGGCGGCGCCTGTCACACCCCTACGACCGGGGCAGTGCGGCGCACCCGATCGGCCGCACCATCCTCTCACCGATCACAAGGGCTGCGGCCCCTGCGGGACGAGGAACGGGCGGCGCGGGTCCTCGGGGAGGCCGTGGCGGGCGGCCGCCGCGGGATCCGGCCCCGGCAGATGGGGCGCGAGGGCCACATAGACCTCGGTGGCGGAGGAAGGGCGGTCCTCCGGGCGCTTGGCGAGCAGGGCAGTCACCAGTTCCTGAAGCGAGACCGGCACATCCACCCCTGATTCCGCGATGAGGGGAGGGGGCGCTGTCAGATGCCGGGAAGCAAGGAGTGCGGGCTGATCGGTGGAGAAGGGCGGAGCGCCGGTGAGCATGTGGTGCAGGAGGCAGCCCACCGCATAGAGGTCGCTGCGGCCGTCGAGACGGCCGCGGCCGGAGAGCAGTTCGGGCGAGGCACAGAGGATGTTGCCGATGCCCTCCCCGGTCATGGTCAGGCGCGGGTCCACGTCCGCGAGGGATTTGACCAGGCCGAAGTCGAGGATCTTGACGACGCCGTCCCGCCGCACCATGACGTTCTGCGTCTTGAGGTCACGGTGAACCAGGTCGGCGGCGTGGGCGGCCGACAGCCCGGCGCACAGCTGTGCGGCAACGGCGGCTGCCGTGGGCACGTCGAACCGTTCGTCCTGCTGCTGGTCGAAGAGGTACTCCAGGGTCGTTCCGTCGACCAGCTGCATCACCAGACAGCAGATGTCGTGGGTGATCGATGCGTCGTGCACGGTGGTGATGTTGGAATGGTCGAGGCAGGCGGCGGCCTGAGCCTCCCGTTTGAAGCGGGCCAGTGCTTCGTCGCGGCTCCGGGGAACGGCCAGCAGTTCCGACGCGATGGTCTTCACCGCCACGGGCCGCTCCAGGTAGAGGTCGCGCCCCTGCCACACCTGTCCCATCACGCCTCGGCCGAGCACGGACTCGAGCCGGTACCGGTCACGCAGCACCATTCCCGGTGCGAACGTCTGCATATTTCCCACCCTCCACATGATTTACACAGTGACGCTACAAGTCGAGTCTGTGAACAAAGTCAATGTGCGTAGTAGCCTGCCAGTACTGCGGCCGCCGCTGGGATGCCGACCCGCCTAGTACTACAGGGCTAGATCTGCATCATCTGGAGGCGCATGCGTCGGCGGAAGTGGTGCCTCCTGGCCTCAAGTTGGTGACGGCGGCGGAACGT
>NZ_JBSFYR010000211.1:0-3776 GCF_053599875.1 Streptomyces sp. NPDC005151
CAGCGCCGCAGCCCTGCTCATTGCCGCCGACGACAACCCCGAACGGGTGGTCAGCGAGGCCTCCTTCGCCGCCCTGTGCGGCGCCAGCCCGGTTGAGCAGTCCTCCGGAAAGACCCAGCGCCGACGCCTCAACCGGGGCGGCAACCGACAGGCCAACGCCGCCCTCTACCGCATCGTCATGACACGCATACGCTTGGACGAGCGCACGCGCTCCTACCTGGAGCGACGCACCAAGCAGGGCATGTCCAAGCGCGAGATCGTCCGCTGCCTCAAACGCTACGTCGCCCGCGAGGTCTTCCGCCACATCCGGCCGGTCACAGCCCTCCCACTTCCCGACTCCGCCGCTTGACGAAACATAGGGGCATCTTCTCCCCGCATCTGACCACGAAGAAGAGCCAGCGGGTCGGCACCTGGGCCGCCTCGAACAACGTCGAGATCGCCTACACCCCGACCAACAGCTCCTGGCTGAACCGCATCGAGGCCCAGTTCACCGCCCTGCGCTACTTCACCCTCGACGGCACCGACCACGCCACCCACAAGGAACAGGGCAGCATGATCCGCCGCTACATCATCTGGCGAAACCGCCATGGCGACGACCGGCGCCTACGCGCCGTCGTCGACAGGGCAAACGTTGCCTGATGCGGCACTAGGTCTTGTCAGTTCCCGTTCGCCTGCTGTGCAATGTCACACACCATAAGAGGAAGGCCTCTGCTTTGAAGCATCACAGAGGTGCCAGTCCGTCCGTTACCCTGCTCGCCGCGGCGACCCTGCTGGCCGGATTAGCCCTGGCCGCCGTGCCCTCGCCGGCCCCGCCGACCCCGCTGTCGACGCCGTGGCCGCCACGGCCGATCCCGGCGTGGACCTCGGCCCCGACAAGCACGACCTGCCTGGCCCCTTCACCGAGAAGAACCGGGCCCAGCGCAAAGAAGCCCTCGAGCAGGTGCTCTCCGGCAAGGCTTCCGTCGAGAAGCACGGCGCCTCCCAGGTCGTGCGCCTGGGCAAGGGCAAGTACGCCGAGCTCGGCCGTGAGAAGACCGACAGGATATTCGTCATCCTCACCGAGTTCGGTGACACGGTCGACAACACGACCAGCTACGACCCGGACGGCTCCGGCCCCAAACCGCCGGTGGTCAAGTACGGCGGCAAGCCCGGGCCGGCACACAACCAGATCGCACAGCCGGACCCGGCCATGGACAACTCCACCGCCTGGCAGGCCGACTACAACCGCGACCACTTCCAGGACCTGTACTTCTCGCACGACGCCTACAAGGAGTCGGTGGCCAAGTACTACGAGCGGCAGTCCTCGGGCCGCTACTCCGTGGACGGCACGATCGTCGACTGGGTGAAGGTCCCCTACAACGAGGCCCGCTACGGCTCCGACTTCTGCGGCGCCATCGTCTGCGACAACGTCCAAGACCTGGTCCGCGACGCCGTCAACGCCTGGGTGGCCGAGCAGAAGGCCAAGGGCCGTACCGACCAGCAGATCAAGGCCGACCTCGCTTCCTACGACCAGTGGGACCGCAACGACTACGACGGCGACGGCGACGGCGACGGCGACTTCAACGAGCCCGACGGCTACATCGACCGCTTCCAGATCGTCCACGCCGGTGAGGACCAGTCCGCCGGCGGCGGCGCCCAGGGGAGCAACGCCATCTGGGCCCATCGCAGTTACGTCTATGGCCAGAACGCCGGCAACACCGGTCCGGCGGGCAACAAGGCCGGCGGCACCCCCATCGGCGACACCGGCCTGTGGGTCGGCGACTACACCATGCAGCCCGAGAACGGCGGCCTCGGCGTCTACGCCCACGAGTACGGCCACGACCTCGGCCTGCCCGACCACTACGACACCAGCCGCACCGGCGAATCCTCCTCCGGCTCCTGGAGCGTGATGTCGCAGGGCTCCTGGCTCGGCCGAGGCAAGGGCGCCATCGGCGACCTGCCCGGCGACATGAACGCATGGGACAAGCTCCAGCTGGGCTGGCTCGACCACGCCACCGCCAAGGCCGCCACCGAGGGCACCTACAAGCTCGGCTACGCCGAGTTCAACAACAAGGACCCGCAGGCCCTGGTCGTCGACCTGCCCGACAAGCAGGTCGCGACCCCCATCACCACCCCCGCCCAGGGCGGCAGGCAGTGGTGGTCGGGCATGGGCGACAAGCTGACCACCACCCTCACCCGCCCCCTCGACCTCACCGGCAAGGCCACCGCCGCCCTCACCCTCAAGGGCTGGTGGGACATCGAGCAGGACTGGGACTTCCTCTACACCGAGGCCTCCACCGACGGCGGCACCACCTGGACCGCCCTGAACGGCACCGCCGACGGCGCGCCCATCGGCCACAACGGCGCCGGCAGGCCCGCCCTGACCGGCACCGCCGGCGCCTACAAGAACCTGGCCTACGACCTGACCGCTTACGCCGGCCAGAAGATCGACGTCAGGTTCCGCTACGCCACCGACGAAGCCGTCCAGGGCAAGGGCTTCGCCGCCGACGCCATCACCATCACCGCCGACGGCGCCACCCTGCTCGCCGACGACGCCGAGGGCGACGACAACGGCTGGACCGCGAGCGGCTTCTCCCGCATCGGCGAGGCATTCACCACCCGGTACCCGCAGTACTACATCGCCGAGAACCGTCAGTACGTCTCCTATGACACCACCCTGCAGACCGGCCCGTACAACTTCGGCTGGCGCACCACCCGCCCCGGTTGGGTGGAGTACTACCCCTTCCAGAACGGCCTGCTCATCTCGCTGTGGGACACCTCCCAGCCGGACAACAACGTCGGCCGGCACCCCGGCCACGGCCAGATCCTGCCCGTCGACGCCCACCCGACCCCGCTGCGCTGGCCCGACGGCACGCTGGCGACCAACTTGATCCAGACCTTCGACTCCCCCTTCGGCCTCCGGCCCACCGACGCCTTCACCTTGCACCGCGACGGCGTCGAGGTGCAGGTGCCCGCGCAGCCTGGCGTGCCGGTCTTCGACGACCACCACGGTGACCGCTACTACGACCCGGCCAACCCCACCGGTGGCGTGATCGTCCGGGACACCAACACCAGGATCACCGTCCTGAACGAGGCCGACGACGGCCACCACGTCGTCCTGCGGGTCGAACCCTCCGACGGCTGACGGTGATCGGCCGGCCGCCCGCGGGCACCGCCCCTCACGACGCACCATCTGACGACGTGGCGGGCAGCCCGTGGCCCGGCCGAGCAGGACGCAGGCGACTCCGTCCGGAGCCCACCCACTCGAAAGGAGCGCCCCGCGTGCGCAACGGCGGGAGTAGAGAGTGGGCGTTAAAGGCGCACCGCGGCCAAACGGCCGCGGTGCGCTGTGTCGTAGTGGTGCGGCCGGGCCAGCCGGCTTGGGTTGGGGGAGTGCGGTCGGGTGGGCCGGGTGCGCGGCAGTGCGGTCGGTCCGGGTCGTGGTGCAGGCGGGGTCGAGGAGGGGGGTCGCGCATGGCGATGGCTTCCTCGTGGGCGGGCTTGACCGAGATGCCCGAGGCTTTGAGATATGACACCGGTGGCTGCCGCGACGGCGAGGTCGGACCACTCCAGCCGGAACACCAGCCGGTCCGGATGCCGCTTGCGTCCCAGATGCCGGAGCCGACGCTCCACCTTGGGCAGCAGCGGCTCGATCACCGCACACAGCTCGTCATCGACGTCCCATGGCTTCGGCCGCGCCACCAACCGGGCTGGCGCCGCACAGGGCGGCGAAGGAGGCCTCGCTGACCACCCGTTCGGGGTTGTCGTCGGCGGCAATGAGCAGGGCTGCGGCGCTG
>NZ_JBSFYR010000212.1:0-3719 GCF_053599875.1 Streptomyces sp. NPDC005151
AAGGAGATTTATTGGGGCTGGATGGTGGGGCGAGGGGGACTGGCGGCTTGTAGGTTCTCAATGAATGTGAGCTTTTTCTCACATATTGATTTCCGAAATTAATAGATCGAAGCTATTTACGCGTTGGCATCGCGCGGATCCCAATTCGTCCGTTCTTTGCAAATAGATCGGTTCATGACCACGGCTGCATCGGCTTCGTGGACTTTTCACCATGCGGTGAGAGGTGCAACGGAGGCAGAGATGGGGTGAGGAATCTTTTTGCGTCGGACTGGTTCCCCTGGGCCATGCCGAAGATGTGCCTGTCCGACGAGGAGATCAAGGCATCGTTTGGATGTGCCAGCCCTTTTTAGCAAGGGCATCGCGTATCTTCTGCGGGACACGGTTTTCGTTTGCCGCAAGGCATAGCAGGGTCGTTGGACGTGACATCGCAACGTAGAGGTTCCTCATCTGCGCCTGCTGGGTCTTCGGAAGCTTCGCCAGCGCCTTAGATGGCATGCCAGCGATGTACTCGAGCCCGAGAGCAACGTCGAACTTGCGACTGTTGCCACCGTAGGACTCGAGTACGAGCGAGGCCGAGTGCGTTTCCCCCTTCATGCTCGCGACAGTACCAAGGTCAAACTGAATCGACCTTCCGTGGTCAAGCGCGTGGCACGTGGTGACGGCGGGAGCGGTCGCAGCGTTCCCGACGTTCGCCGGTTCGTCGAACACGCTCAACGCCTTGAACGCTTCAATCTCAAGCTCTTCAGGGAGATATGGCTTGAGTTCTTCGTACAAAATCTGGAAAAACGTGGCGCGCTGGTCGAGTGAACAGAACTGCTCGCCAGAAAGTGCCAGTTTGCGGGTCAGCAGTTCGATTCGACCAGTGGGCGCAAATGCGTTCGCGGCTCGAGGCAGCGCGCGCCCGTCTCGAATGTCCTTCGCCAGCGGTGAGCCGGCATTACGAAGCACGAGCAGTAAGCTCCGGCGGACGTCTGAAACGCGTGCGCTGAGTATTCCCTCTTGAAGAGCGGTTCCAGTATCCCTGACAAGGCTCCAGAAGTTCTCTGAACGCATGCCAGTAGTTGGCAGGCCAACGCCATAGGCCGGCCAGTAATCGCGCAAATGGCGTCCAGCGTCGACGTCGCCTTCGCCCGACTTCCGAGCACACATAGCCTTCACGTCGTGAGTGCTGACCTCGGTTTCGCTCAGGCGACTGATGATAAGTTTTCCAAAGTGTTGGATAACCTTTGGTGCATCATTAGTCGCATACAAAAGCAGGATGGGCGCGTGTGCGCTGTTACCTTCGCCGATAACCGCCTCGCCACTCATGCGAACGCTGCCCACAGCTTGCGCAATCGCGTCACCGAATCTTTTGCTCGTGCTGATGCATCCGTGGCCCTGACGAGGGAACGTGAGCCGGTCTGCATTCTCTTCATCCAGGAGGATTTTCTGGTCGATATCTCCGAACCGTTGCATCACCGACTTTCCATCGAAAATGCGATTCAGGAAGGATTCTTGGTCCCAGGATGTGTCTTGCATTTCGTCGATGAATACCATGGGTGTTGATGTCCGGGCAGAACTGACCCACTAGAGCTGGAAATTTTCATCGAATTTTGACCCACGTGATTGAATGCTCTGCTCAATCTTTGAGCAGGGGATACAAAGGTGATCACGGTGGGCATATTGGCCAAGATCAGGCGGATGTATTTCCGCGAGAAGGTCCCACTGCGCGAGATTGCGCGGCGTACGGGCCTGTCCCGAAACACGGTGCGCCGCTGGCTGCGGCAGACTGATGCTGTCGAGCCGAAGTATCCGAAGCGCGTCAGCCCGAGCGTCATCGACGACTGGGCCGCACAGCTGACAGGTTGGCTGCGTGCCGACAGTCATCGCCCGAAGCGTGACCGGCGCACCGCCCGGTTCATGTTCGAGGCGATCCGCGCCGAGGGTTACGCCGGCAGCTACGGCCGCGTAAGCGCGTTCGTGAGGCGTTGGCACGAGGAGCAGGCTGAGGCGCCTCGCAGGAAGGCCTTCGTGCCGCTCGCCTTCGAACCCGGCGAAGCCTTCCAGTTTGACTGGAGCTGCGAATACGCGTTTGTTGGCGGGCTACGGCGACGCCTGGAGGTCGCCCACGTCAAACTTAACTCCAGCCGCGCGTTCTGGCTCGTCGCCTATCCCACACAGAGTCACGAGATGCTGTTCGATGCGCACGCCCGCGCATTCGCCGCGTTCGGCGGCGTGCCGCGGCGCGGCATCTACGACAACATGAAGACCGCCGTGGACAAGGTTGGCCGCGGCAAGGAGCGTGCGGTCAACGCGCGCTTCGAAGCGATGTGCAGTCACTACCTGTTCGAGCCGGAGTTCTGCAACCGGGCTGCAGGCTGGGAGAAAGGCATCGTCGAGAAGAACGTTCAGGACCGGCGACGTCAGATTTGGCACGAAGCAGCGCTACGGCGCTGGGAAACGCTGGAGATCCTGAACGAATGGGTCGCTGGTCAGTGTCGTGAGGCGTGGCACATGCGGCACCCGCAGTGGCCTGAGCTGACAGTCGAGGATGTGCTGCAGGACGAGCGTACCCGGCTGATGCCCAATCCACGGCCGTTCGACGGCTACATCGAGCAGACCCTGCGAGTCTCGTCGACCAGCCTGATTCACTTCCAACGCAACCGCTACAGCGTGCCCACCGAGTACACGAACCAGTTGGTGAGCGTGCGCTGCTATCCGGCATATCTCAGCGTCGTCGCCAACGCCCAGGAGATCGCACGCCACGAACGCAGCTTCGAGCGGCACATGACCTTCTACGATTGGCGCCACTACGTCACGTTGGTCGAGCGCAAACCCGGCGCACTGCGCAACGGCGCGCCGTTCATCACGATGCCGCAGCCGCTGCAACTGCTGCAGCGGCATCTGCTGAAACACCCGGGCGGCGATCGCGTCATGACGCAGGTGCTCGCTGCGGTGCGCGAACACGGGCTCGATGCGGTGCTGCTCGCCGTACAGGCTGCGCTGGATTCAGGACGCCCCAGCGCAGAGCACGTCCTGAACGTGCTGAGCCGGCTGAAGGCGCCCGTCACGAATGGCAGCCTCGCCACGACGAAACTCCAGCTCAAGGAAGAGCCCGCGGCCGACGTGAACCGTTACGAGACGCTGCGTGCCAACCCACCGGAGGATCGTCATGTCTAACGATATCGCGGCCCAGCTCAAGGGTCTTAAACTGCACGGCATGGCGAGCACGTGGCCGGAGCTGCTCGCGCAGTCGCGCCACACGGACTTCGAGCCGGAGCGCTTCATGAAGCAGCTGTTGATGGCTGAAACCGCCGAACGGCAGGTGCGCTCGATTGCCTATCAAATGACCGCTGCGCTTCCCGGCCCACCGCGACCTGAAGGGCTTCGACTTCGCGCAGGCACACGTCGACGAAGCGCTGGTGCGCGAACTGAGCGAGCTGTCGTTCCTCGAAAGCGCGCACAACGTCGTGTTCATCGGTGGTCCGGGCACTGGCAAGACGCACCTCGCCTCAGCGATCGGAATCGAAGCCGTACAGCGCCACGGCAAGCGTGTGCGCTACTTCTCGACCGTCGAGCTGACCAACGCCCTGGAGCAGGAGAAGTCCATCGGCAAACAAGGCCAGATCGCCCACAAGCTGATGTACGTCGATCTGGTGATTCTCGATGAGCTGGGCTATCTGCCGTTCAGCCAGACCGGCGGTGCATTGCTGTTCCATCTGCTCTCAAAGCTTTACGAG
>NZ_JBSFYR010000213.1:0-3675 GCF_053599875.1 Streptomyces sp. NPDC005151
CGACCACGTCGCCGGGATCAACGTGCGCAACCGCGCACGCTCGGCGTGGGTATTCGTCAACATGCCCGATCCGCTCCCGGCCTGAACCGGGAGCGCTAGATGTGACCCGTGACCGCCCTGTCGTAGGGGGCAGTCGGGAGCATAAGCGGGGCCGTATCGAACCGAGTCAGCAAGCTCGGTCGTTTACGGCCGAGTAGTTGACATCTCGCCCGCCCGGCGCAGCCGCGCGTCGCCCCGGAGTCTTTCGGGCGGCTGGACCAAGACCTTCACCGACCCCCGTCCCCGTGCCGCCATCGTCGACCGCCTCACCTCCAACGGCACCATCATCGATTCCGGCACCGACGCCTACCGCCTCGCCGGTACCCGGGCACGAGCAGAAGAGCCCTCTGCGGCCGGCTGAGCAGGTCTTGGGGGGGCCTGCGTGCTCGGGCTACGACCGTCCGTGACGTGCCGACATCGAGTGCCGCTACGACATGGCGGGCGTATTGTCCATATATGTGCGACGTTCGGTTCGGCTGGTGCGACATACCATCGCCGGCACCGGCAGGTCGTGGCCGACGTTATTGCCATCCGGTACACCGGCAGGTGGCCTGGCGGGCCCGGCGCCGTCGGAGGGAGGGCGCAGAGGCTCGGCAGGCGATGCTGCTCGTCGGCGCTGAGCTGCTGAAACGGGTACAGGCCGTCGTGCAGCAGGTGAGTGACCTTCCCCCAGCGGGAGACCGCCAATGCGCCGCTGTGTCGGGGATACCTGGAGCGACCGGGCTCCTGTTGCGCGGGGCGGTGTCGGCCGACGGGCGAGCCGGGGGCGGCCGGGCACGGATCGGCGCCGGCCTCGGCACCAGTGCTGAAGCCGCCCGGAATCGCTACGGGCGCGTGAGGGGACCCCGGTCCGGTGTCACCGAGGGAGGGTGAGAACGTGCGGGAGACGGCGTTCACCCCCGCAGCGGGTTCAGGTCTGGAGTTGCTGGACCCCGCTCTGGTCCGGGTCGTGACTGAGACCGGTGCGTCTGTGGGTGTGGTGTACCTGCTGCCGTCGGGCGAGACGGTACTGCGGATGGCATTGCTGACGGGGGTTCCGCCGCAGATCGTCGCACCATGGGCACAGGTGGCGCTGGCGGCCCCGATCCCGGTGGCCGAGGCCGTACGCGAGCGGCGCGTGGTGTGGGTCGGTAGCCGTGAAGAGATGGCACGGCGCTACCCGAGGGCCGCGCTCGTGGTGCCCTACCACTTTGCGGCAGCCGCAGCCCCGATCACCACAGGCGACACCGATCGGGGCGGGCTGGTGCTGCTCTGGCCCGGTTCGCATCCGCCGCAGCTGGCCCAGCACGAGCGTGATGCGATCGGCGTCTTCTGCCGCCACACCGGCCCGCTCCTGCAGCGGGCCGCCGACAGCGACCGCCCGGTGCTGCCCGGATCCGAGCCGCGGGTGCTGCCGCCGTACCGCTCCTACACTCCGTGTCCGGGCGAGGCAATGGCCGCGGTCGACTTTGCCGAGCGCCTGCCCGGGGGCTGCTGCGCGCTGGACCTGGAAGGCCGGATCTCCTTCATCACCACTGCCGCTGCAGAACTGGTCGGAGCAGCAGTCCCTGACCTGCTGGGCGCGCTCCCCTCGCAGGCGCTGCCCTGGCTGGATGACCCGGTCTTCGAAGACTGCTACCGATCCGCGGTGGTCAGCCGCCAAATCACGTCCTTCACCGCCCGGCGCCCGCCGGATCGGTGGTTGTCCTTCCAGCTCCATCCGGATGCCTCCGGTATCAGTGTCCGTATCACTCCTGCCCCCGCGGCCCATGCCGAGGACACTCCGGAGGCGCAGCGCCCCGCGTCGCCGGCCACGTCAAGCCGGGCAGGGGAGGCCTACCACCTGCTTCACCTGGCCGCCACGCTCACCGAAGCCGTCGGCGTGCAGGACGTGGTCGACCGGGTCCCCCGCCAGATCATGCCCGCCTTCGGTATCCAGGCCCTCGCCCTGATGACCGCGGAGGAAGGCCGCCTGCGGATCATCGGCCACCGCGGCTATGCCACCGAACTCATGGACCGCTTCGACGCCGCCCCCCTGAGCTCACACAGCCCAGCCGCGCGCGTCCTGGCCACCGGCGTTCCTGCCTTCTTCTCCACCTTCGCGGACCTGAAACGCGCCTATCCCCCCGCCGTCCTCCAAGACGACATGGCTGCCTGGGCGTTCCTGCCCCTCACTGCCTCCGGCCGCACCGTCGGCTCGATGGTGCTCGCCTACGACCGGCCCCACCCCTTCACCACAGAAGAACGCGCCATCCTCACCTCTATCGCCGGGCTGGTCGCCCAAGCCCTGGAACGCGCCCGCCTCTACGACGCCCAATACCAACTCGCCCACAGCCTGCAGGCCGCCCTGCTGCCCCACGCCCTGCCCCCGATCCCCGGCCTGGACCTGGCCGCCCGCTATCTCCCGACCACCCACGGCGTGGACATCGGCGGCGACTTCTACGACCTCATCCGCCTCGACGAAACGAACGCCGCCGCTGCCATCGGTGACGTCGAAGGCCACAACGTCAATGCCGCCGCCCTCATGGGCCAGGTCCGAACCGCCGTCCACGCCACGGCCGGCGCATCCCCCGGTGAAGTCCTCGCCCACACCAACCACCTGCTCACCGACCTCGACCCGGGCCTCTTCACCAGCTGCCTCTACATCCACCTCGACCTGGCACACCACCGTGCCCGCCTGGCCACCGCCGGCCACCCTCCACCGCTCCTGCGCCACCCCGACGGATACACCGAAGTCCTCGACCTGCCGCCCGGGCTCGTGCTCGGCATCGATCCGACCGCCGACTACACGACCACCGAGATCGCCTTGCCACCCGGCAGCGTGCTTGCTCTCTATACCGACGGACTCGTCGAAGCCCCCGGCGTGGACATCGAGGACGCCATCGCCGGCCTCGCCGAGCATCTTGCACGAGCCCCGGGCGAGACGGCGGAGACCCTCGCCGACAATCTCGTCCACTACGCCACGCAGTGCGCACCCCGCAACGACGACATCGCCCTGCTCGTCATCAACGTGCAACGGACCGGCGGATAACACGAAAAAGTGCACTCCCCGTGTCCCGTCTTTCGTGAGATGGACATGAGGGGGGTTGCCTCCGGCCTGCGAGTGGTGGCGCGAGTCCACCAGGCCACGGTCGCCCGGCAGCTCGGCAAGCGAGCGCAGAAGCGCAGACCACCGCCACAACGACCAGCTTCCGTGGCGACGTCCAGCCGTTCCGTCAAGAAGCGCCATGATCCAGCTGGACGGCGCCAGCGTGTCGGCGGCCCTCACCGAACGTCGACGGCCCTGACACCATCGGCGTGGTATCAGGGCCGTCCCGCGGGTCCGGCGTGGGGCACCGGATTACTGCAGTTATCTAGCACATTGCTGCAGAGGGGATGTAAGAGACACGCGCGCTCGAAGTGACGTGACCTCTTACGAGCGATGGATCCGCCAAGTGCTTGGCCGATGGACCGGCTGAGCTGCGCCTTCATGCCGGGCCGGTGACTGTTTCGATCGATGACCTGGGCCGTGGTGGCGACCGCAGGACGTGCGTGGCATGCCGACGCCGTGTTGGTCCGCGAGAGGGGTGTGGTGGGTCGCTGTGGCGGCCGGGGCGGTGGGTGGATGGCGATGAGGGCTGTTCAGGGCGGTGGGGGTGAGGTTCTGGGTGTGCTGGA
>NZ_JBSFYR010000214.1:0-3639 GCF_053599875.1 Streptomyces sp. NPDC005151
TATCGACACGTTCAGAACAACGACCCACACCCACCGAAGTACCGGCCAGCTCATCAGTTCATCCGATTCAGCTATGTGCGGAGGATCGGCCTAGTTGAGTACCTGGACCTCCTGGACCTGTGCGGTCCATGCGGTCTGCCGGGTCTCGGTGAACTGCCCAGAGTCTCCGACGCCGGTCGCCGTCCAGTCCACGGTCCAGGTCGCAATAGAGGTCCCCTGGTACCGGCCGTCCGTCTGCCCGGCCGATGCCTGCTCGTACAGGTGACCGCAGTCCGGCGAAGCAGCCTTCCCCCGGGTCGCGTCGTATTTGGTGCCGGGACCGGCGCAGGTAACCGTGGCGCCGTCGCCCATCACCCACCGGATCGATGCCACCTTCGCCGTGGCGGAGACGGTGACGCCGCCCGCTGTCGCTGTCGCGGTGTTCGGCCCGTACGACGTCGGGGACTGGTCCACCCACATCCACATCGGCATCCCCACGACGTACCGCCCGCCCGCGCGGGGACTGGCCACCGCCGGGCCCACCAGCTTCATGGAATCGACCGCACGCCGCGCCACCAGCTCGGGATCGATCGTCGGCGCAGCGGGGCCGGCGCCGGTCGGGACGAACACGACGCCGACGCGCCCGCCCTCGCACACCACGCGGTAGACCGCGCCGTCCGCGGGTGCCTTGCTGATCGTGCCTGATGGAAGCGTGAAGAACTCCCATCATCGCAAGTCGCAAGGCACTTTCTCGTTCTCGGAAGCATTATCCACAGGCACCAAATCGGTGGATCAAGGCTTAGCGCGTCCGGTGCCGCGCGGACGCGCGGGCTTCCGCTCGCGCGGTCCTCGGGTGGCGCGGCCTTTCGGCCGCGTCCCTGCCCGCCCTCCACCGCTCCACCGCCGGCCAGGGATGGCCGTCCGGGCTCGATCTGCTCAGGCCGCCCGGCGGGTGACCGCCCAGGACGCGGCGGCGACGCGTCAACACCTGGATGCAGGGCCACCCGGACGACTACCGCTAGCGTGCATTTCAGGCCGGCCCGGCCCTGACCAGCCGAGGCTCAGGCGTCGAGCCATCCCCGCAGAATAGCCTGCGCGCCGGCCTGGAAGCGGGTCTCCGCGTTCAGGGAGTCCAGGAGCTGGGAGATGCGGCGCCGTGCGGTGTGGACGTGCACGCCCATGCGGCGGGCTATTGCCTCGTCCTTGAGTCCTGAGGCGAGCAGCCCGAGGAGCTCCTTCTGGGTGTCGGGCAGCGGGGCGTCGGCGTCCCCCAGCGGGTTCGCACGGTCCCAGACCGCTTCGAAGAGGGGGACCAGCGCGTTGCGTAGCAGCGCGTCGCCGACCACCAGCGCCGTGGCTGTCGGGTCGGTGGTCTCGGTCGGGGGGAGGAGGGTGATTGAAGTTCCCCCTCTGAAGTGGACAGCCTGATACTGGGACGGATCGGTCCCGGAGGAAGCAGTCCAGGTTGAGTGGTAAGAGCAACATGAGCAAGCGGTACACGTCGGAGTTCAAGCGGGACGCGGTGGCACTGGTCCGGTCGTCAGGGCGGAATGTCACCGAGGTCGCCCGGGAACTCGGTGTGAGTCCGGAGGGGCTTCGCGGCTGGGTGAAGCAGGCGAAGGCCGACCGCGGCGAGGGTGCGCCCGGTGCGCTGACCACGGCGGAGAAGGACGAGCTCCAGCGGCTGCGCAGGGAGAACCGGGAACAGCAGCAGACGATCGAGATCTTGAAAAAAGCCGCGGCCTTCGTGCGTCCTGAACGGAGAGGGGCTGCCGGTGTAGGCCGGTAGCAACTGGATGATGCTGCACAGATGATGAGGGTTTGGCCCCTCGGAGTCGCCCCTGCGGAGGGAGGCTCCAAACCGCCTCCTGCTGCGTTGGCTGAAGACCGTCGTGGTGAGCGTCGGAGGAAAAGGCGTCCTTGGAAGGGCGTCAGGTGGGGATCGGGAAGGCGAACGCGAGTGAACCACTGCTGATGCGTCGAAATGCTTGGACGACATCGAAACCGGGGCTTGAAGGCTCCCCGGGATGAGCCTGGCGGGCGTCCGCTTCCTGGCCAGGCGGTGTCCGGCGTGAAGGTGGCGCGAGCCCGGTCTGCGGGATCTGTGCGGAACAGGAGAAGGCGCGCGGCCATGCCGGTCGTGCGCCGGCGGACCGGTTCGTAGTAGCGGTGAAGTCCCTGTAATGGGGGCGGAGCGAAGGGGCCGGGTCGTTCGTGGCTTGTTCATTCGATCAACCGGAAGTGCTCCGGGAGGAATTGGCGTGGATGAGTTGAAAGTGCCGGTCAAGTCGTTCGGTATCCCGAAGCGGCTGGTGATGGAGGCTTGGGAGAAGGTCAGGGCGAACAAGGGCGCGCCGGGCGTGGACGCGGTGGCCATCGAGGAGTTCGAAGGGGATCTGCGGGGAAACCTGTACAAGATCTGGAACCGGATGTCCTCGGGCTGCTACTTCCCGCCGCCGGTGCGCATGGTGGAGATCCCGAAGCCGCAGGGCGGCATCAGGGTCCTCGGGGTGCCGACGGTGGGCGACCGGGTCGCGCAGACGGTGGTGGCGATGGTGCTGGAGAAGAGGGTCGAGCCGATCTTCCATCCGGACTCCTACGGCTACCGCCCGGGGCGCGGCGCGATCGACGCGGTGGGGACGTGCCGGGAGCGGTGCTGGAAGTACGACTGGGTGGTCGATCTGGACATCAAAGCGTTCTTCGACTCGGTGCCGTGGGACTTGATCCTCAAGGCGGTGGGCTCGGTCTGTGAGCTCCCCTGGGTCCTGCTGTATGTCAAGCGGTGGCTCGCTGCCCCGCTGCAACGTACGGACGGCACGCTGATCGAGCGGGTCATGGGAACCCCACAGGGGTCGGCGGTATCTCCCGTCCTGGCGAACCTGTTCATGCACTACGCGTTCGATGTATGGCTGGACCGGAACTTCCCGGACACCCGATTCGAACGTTATGCCGATGACGCGGTCATCCACTGCCGTAGTCTCGCCCAGGCGAGTGCGGTGCTGGCCGCGCTGGAGGCGCGCATGGACTCGGTCGGTCTTCAACTGCACCCCGACAAGACGCAGATCGTCTATTGCCGGGACGCGAACCGCAAGAGCTCCTTCGAGCACACGCGGTTCACGTTTCTGGGCTACGACTTTCGCGAGCGCACCGTGGACGGGCGGAACGGGCTGTTTCGGAGTTTCTCTCCGGCGGTTTCGGACAAGGCCCTCAAGCGGATGGGCGAGGTGGTGCGTTCCTGGCGCCTGCACCGGTGGGTGCAGGGCGAGGCCCGAGACCTCGCGGACTGGATCAATCCGGTCGTGCGGGGATGGATGCAGTACTACGGGGCCTTCAACAGGTCGGCCCTTTATCCCCTCCTGAAACGGATCAACGCCTACGTGGTCCGGTGGCTGCGCGGAAAATACCGGAGGCTGCGGCGAAGCTGGTCAGCGACCTTCCATGCGTGGTGGGCCGGGGTCGATCGACATCCCCGTCTCCTCGCGCACTGGGTCTGGATGACAGAGCCCGCCCGGGTCTGGTGACCAGGACGATAAGAGCCGTATGACGGGAGACTGTCACGTACGGAGTGCGCCGTGAGGCGCTTCGCTGTATCCCCGACGCAGTCGGGAGGAACTTGGAGGGAGGTTCTTGGGTCGCCTGACCTACCTGGAGGCGAAAGCT
>NZ_JBSFYR010000215.1:0-3457 GCF_053599875.1 Streptomyces sp. NPDC005151
CTTCGAGCTTGGTCGCAAGACGATCTACCAGGGGTCCCGTTCCTCATTCACACCGGGGTTGCATCGCAGGTCACAGCCCTAACGCACCGGTGTTGTCTTCTAGTTGGTGCCTGAGGCGACCGCGGAGGACTTGGAGGACTGGGAAGAGTGGCGGCTTTGCGGGGTGGGCCGCCGGTCTGCCTATGCTCAGGCCCATGGCACTGGAATGGGAACAGATCATCGTCGACTCCGCCGACCCCGTCGCTCTCGGGCGCTGGTGGGCCGAGGCTCTCGGCTGGGTTGTGGTCGACGAATCCGAGGAGATCATCGAGATCCGGCCTGAGCCGGACCGGATGCCGGGCCTGCTCTTCGTGCCTGTCCCCGAGGGCAAGACGTCGAAGAACCGGCTCCACCCCGACTTCCGCCCCGACGACCAGGAGGCCGAGATTGCCCGGCTGCTCTCCCTCGGTGCTCGGCGCGTCGACACCGTGCAGGACGGGCAGCACTGGGTGACCCTCCTCGACCCGGAGGGCAACGAGTTCTGCGTCCTGAGTGAGCGGAAGAGCTGAGCGGGGACCGGGCAGTTATCCGGGGCCCCGAGCCGGGGCCCCGGCTCTCTGGCTGGTCCGTGCTCCATACGGAGCTGTGCGGGGGCGCCCGGAGAGGCGCGATTCCAAGCTGAGGGCATGGAGTTCCCCGTAGATGTGGCGCAGCGCGACCCTCCCGAACACCGTCCGTCGGCGGGCTGCCGCCCGCCACTGAGGCGGTACCAACCTCATGCGACAGCACACCTAGCCGGCGCTGACTCGGTCGGCGACTGAGAAGTCGGTTTCGCAGTCCGGGCAGGTCGCGTTCCCGAAGACGTAGGTCAGCACGTGGGCGACTTCGTGTTGGCCGTCGGTGACTGCGATGCCGTGGAGACGCGAGCCGATGCCTTCCAGGTTTGCGGGGCTCGCCGGGCGGAGCGGGCGGGTGTCGATGGTGTCGTCCGACAGGGCGTAGTCCTCGCTGGTGCAGAAGAACCCTCGTTCACCAAGGACGATGAACAAGTTGGTCTCGCATCCGGGGCAGGAGACTTCGTATTCCTCGTTCCCGAGTCCCCAAGCCAGGTCCTCGCTCCATACCGCGACGCCCTCGAAGCCGAGCATGGATGCCAGGAGGTCGATGTACTCGGTGCGATCGGTCGCGGTCCGGAGATGGCGGTTCACCGATGCCAGCAGCGTCGCGATTTCCGCCGAGTGCTGTGCGCGAACATCGCCCGCTCCATGCGGCTGCTCGGCGCCCGCCATGATGGCACCCGCCAGGCCCAGGGCATTCACGGCTTGCCCCCTGTCTTCGCTCTCGGCTATATCGGCCAACCAGGGCAGCGCTGCGAAGCTGGCCGAGTAGACGCTGCCTTGATGGCAGAGCGCAGACCACAGGTCGTTCCAGAGCTCAGACTTGGGCTCGGACGCGATGCGTGCCAACAGGGTGGGTATGTCTTCGGCGGAGCCGTAGGCGTGGCTGAGCTGCGGCCAATCTGTCATGCCGGGGATCCAATCATGCCTGTGGCTGCCAGAAGCGACGGGATGGCTGCTCTCCAGCCCCTTCCACCCGGTCGTCACGGACCAACTTGGTAGTGGCTGTTTCCGTTTGGAGAGACTACGTGTCTCCGCATTGGATCCCAGGCTCGCCGGAACACAGTGGCGAGGTAGCGGTGGGCGACGAGTGCTTCACCAGCCCGGTGGGATGCATCGAAGGCATGGGCGCGTCGTTGCTGCGCGAGTCGGGTGGCGGGGCTCAGAGCTGATTTCCGGAGATGACGCTTCTGGTCGTGGACGTAGATTGGAGTAAGCGGCGAGCGCTTGGCGTTCATGTTGGCCCAGTGACTGATGGGATCATCGTCATGTTCTTTGCATCTGTAGGTGGGGTGTCGTAGCCGGCGGGCGATCTCGGTGTTGAAGAGGCGGCGGTTCCAGGTCGATTCCTGCGCCTGTTGTCTCCAGTAGGTCGACGCAAAGAGCGGGGCCAGCGCGATGGCTTCGGGATAGACCACGGCGCAGAGGCGCGCGACGGAGAAGGCGGTTTCGGCTGTGTCAGGCGGGATGAGGATGCCCGCCCGGCGGACCCAGTCGTGCCATGCTTCGCCGTTTTCGTTCTCCGGGAGTGACCAGAGCTGGCCGCAGATGAGTATGGCGGTGAGGACGGCGTCGTAGGTGATGGCCCAGCCGTGACGCCGGAGGATGCGCAGATGTCGGCGCTGTGCTTGAACGACTTCTGGGAGGGCGTTGAGGGGCGTGATGTGTCCGTCGGCGTCGGACGGACAGAGCCAAAGCTGGTGTTGGGTGCAGACGTAGCGGTGGTGCGGCATGATCCTGATGACCTCGCCGCCGGGGTGCTTGGCGTTGCAGTGAGGGCAGCCAGGTTGTGGCTGGTGACGGAACATGGCCCAGTCGGGCTGAGGACGCCGTAGTTCCGGCAGAGCACCGGAGAGGGCGTGGATGCTCCGGCCGGTAATGGTGGCGAGGCGTTCGGGCACGCCGACGCGACGTATGCCTCCGGAGGCTTCGCGTTCGGTGAGGCATCGCCAGAGGGTGTTGATGTCGAGACCGTGGAGCCGGGCCAGGCGGGCGATGTAAGAGGCAGTGATCTCGTGCCGGGCGGGTGGGACGGGATCAGGAAGACGGCGCAGGAGCATCAGGCCACTCGCCTCCGCCGGGAGGCGGGTCTGGCCGTTGCGGTGAGTTTCTGGGACTGCTCGGCGGCGAAGTCGATCGGGACAAGGGCCAACAGGCCCTCGGTGATGCGCTCGCTCTCGTCCTCGATGGCCAGGACGGCGGCGGCGCGGATGAGCTGGGAGAGGCTGCCGATCATGCCGCCGGTGCGGTGGAAAATGTATTCGCTCAGCCCGGTGAGCGTGCCAGGGCTGTGGTGGTGCAGCCGGAGCATGGCCTCCAGGGTGCCCACCAGGGCCCGCCAGGTCTCGTGATCGGTGGCGGTGGCGTGGGAGAACGGGGCGGCGGGGATGACGACGAAGCGCCCGGCGATCTGCCGTCCCCGGGTCCCGGAGAAGAGGCCCTGGGACTCGATGTCGATACCCGCGTAGGCGAAGGTGGCGGGCAGCCGCTCGGCGAAGTACTTCAGCTGGTCGGAGGCTTCGGCCCCGGACCGCGTGGCCAAGTTGAGGTTGTGCAGCTCGTCGACCAGTACCAGGTCGACGTGGACATGGGCGGTGGTTGCGCAGACTGCGTCCACGATGTCGGTGACATTGACCCGGGTGGGTAAGGTCAGCCCGAAGAAGCGGGCGAACTCCATCGCGAGCATCTTCGGCGTGGCAGCCGGCGGGACGGTGACGTAAACGACCGGCACCCGGTTCCGGTCGCGCGGATGCCGCTTGCGGATGGCTAGTACTACAGGGCTAGATCTGCATCATCTGGAGGCGCATGCGTCGGCGGAAGTGGTGCCTCCTGGCCTCAAGTTGGTGACGGCGGCGGAACGT
>NZ_JBSFYR010000216.1:0-3352 GCF_053599875.1 Streptomyces sp. NPDC005151
GATACCGGCGTACCCGGTCCGGATGATCAGCCGCGTTCCCGTACACATGCGCGAGGCAATCGCACGACACGACAGCCGAGTTGAACTCCACAGGCGTGGGCGTATACAACAACGACACCAGGGCCTCCCGGCCTTGCTCGGTTTGATTCGCATCTCCGAGCTACCGAGAGGCCCTGCCTTCATGCCCGCACCACCGGAAGATCACCCGACCAGGAACTCTGTTCGACCCTCACGTTCCAAGAGCGGTTGAGAAACGGCTTCTGAGACCCGTTCGCGCAGTTCGTCCAGGCAGACCACCCAGCTGCTCGGGAACATCGTTGCGAACCGTGACTTCCCTGATCCGCCGGGGCCTTACACACTCAGGGGACGAGCCGCGTCGGTAATGGCTGGGTGAGCACCCCGACTGGGGTGTGCGAGGCCCGCCGGTATCCGGCGGGCGCACTGTCAGGTCACGGGCGGACCGGACGATCCGGCGGCGCGGCGGTATTCGGCGTTGATGCGCTGGGCTTCTTCGAGCTGGTCTTCGAGGATGACGATGCGGCAGGCGGCCTCGATGGGGGTGCCTTGGTCGACGAGTTCGCGGGCGCGGGCGGCGATGCGCAGTTGGTAGCGGGAGTAGCGGCGGTGGCCGCCCGCGGAGCGCAGCGGGGTGATCAGGCGGGCTTCGCCGATGGCGCGGAGGAAGCCCTGGGTGGTGCCGAGCATCTCGGCGGCCCGGCCCATGGTGTAGGCGGGGTAGTCGTCGTCGTCGAGACGTCCGAACGAGTCGTCTGCTGTCATTGCACCTCTCTGTGGAACGCGTGGAGGGGCCCTGGTGCCATGTGGCACCAGGGCCCCGAAGGAACTGCTACACCATCTGCCGACCCTGGTACTGCGTCGGCCTACTGTGTCCGCACCGCCACCGGGGGGATGCGCGGCGGGTGCGGGGATCGCGGTTGCTTGACCGGAGACCACCTCACTATCGATGTCCTGCGGTACCCGGACTCAAGACTTCCGCCCGGGCGATCCTGATGGCGCTCAACTCCTCCGTTCTTTCCCTCTGGATGAACTACTTACCAAGCGGGAACTGCGTACTGCTGGTACTGCGAACTGCTGGTGGCCTTCAACAGCGCCACTCTCCGGCAGCCAGCCCCGTCGCCCGTCCTGCATCTGCTCTGGCTTAGAACCCCACTGCCGAACCTCCCGGTACGCGCGCCCGCAGCCGACGCCTTTACCGAGGAACCACTGACAACCGCACTGCTGGTACTGCGAACTGCACCTACTGAACTGCTACTGCGGTACTGCTCACGGCGGCCCCTGATCACTGCGGGCCACCCGGTCCGGTCGTCAGTCCCGTCGCCGTCCTACAACAACCCTGGCTTCGAAACTCCACCACCGCACCGTCCTGCGAACTGCCTGTACTGCTGCCCGGCAGTTCGTCTCTGCCGGGCCTTGCTTGATCTCGGCTACGAGAGAAACCATAACCACACCACCACCCAATGTCTACTCCGGCCGACATAGATTTTCGTGCGTCAGGCAGAGAGACAGTCGAACTCGGCCGCAGAAGGAGCGCGCGGCGGCCACACGCCGGCCGGGGACACCCGCTGCGAGCGGCGCCGATACACAGCCTGGACACCGCGAACACCTCAGCTTCCCCATCGGATCGGGCCTGTTGGCGGCATCGCCAGCGAGACCAGCGGAGCCAGTGGGCCGCGTCGTGCACCGGCCCCGGATCAATCGAACCCTGGTTGGCGCTGAGATTGATCTCGATGAGCAGCAGGCCCCGGCCAGCAGGCCCCGGCCAGCAGGCCCCGGCCAGCAGGCCCCGGCCCGCTGGCCGGGGCCTGCTGCGCGAGGTCCGACTGCGTGCGTGTCGCTATGCATCGGTCAGTCGGGGGGCGGCGGCTGTGGCCGGGGCGGAGTTCGTGAGGGTGTCGAGCCTGGCGGCGAGGTCGGGGTGGGCGGTTGTCAGGTGGGGGCGGGTGACGTTCAGGGGGTCGATGAGGGCGGCGGGGTCGTCATGGGCGAGGGCCGCGTCGAGTTGGCTGAGCGGGAGGCGGGCGGCGGTGGGGAGGTCGGTGAGGGCGGTGATCTGTGCGGCGATGCGGCGCAGGTCGGCGGCGTTGTGGCGCGCCCAGGTGGCGATGGTGCGGTCGGCGGCGCGACGTTCGCGGGTGGCCTGGACACGCTGTTCTCCGGTGGTTCCGGCGGTGCCGGGCCGGTTGCGCAGGTAGCGGCGTTCGGCGGCCTGGCGGCTGGCGACGCCGAGGGGGTGGGCGAGGTCGGCCCAGCTGGCGCCTGCGTGGCGGGCTGTTTCGATCAGGCCGGTTTCCCATCCGGCGAGCTGCTCGCGAACCTGCCGCAGCAGCAGGAGGGAGGCCAGGGCCTGCTCCGGGTCGGCGCCCCCGCCGGCGGGGGCGCCGGGGGCCTCTTGCTGCGCGGCGCGTAGGGCGTGGTTGATGGTTTCCAGGGCTGCCGCGGCGGCGAGAAACGAGGCCGGGCTCTGGGCGTCGGCGCTGGAAGAGGCCGGCTGGCCTGCTGCCGCCATGGGCACCCCCTTCAGAGTTGTCATCGTTTCGACGACACCATATTTGTCATCCATTGGATGACATGTTACAACGGTTTCAGTGAAGCGCATTGGCAGGTACTGCCCGAACCTTCTGGAGGTGTTTTGCGATGTTGATGCGTACCGACCCGTTCCGCGAGCTCGACCGTCTCGCCCAGCAGCTGACCAGCTCCGGCACCTGGTCGCGGCCGTCCGCGATGGCGATGGATGCCTACCGCGAGGGTGACGAGTACGTGGTGGCCTTCGACCTTCCCGGCGTCAGCGCGGAGGCGATCGACATCGACGTTGAACGGAACATGCTGACCGTCAGGGCCGAGCGCCGGCCCGTGGCGAAGGCCGACGACGTGCAGATGGAACTGTCGGAGCGGCCGCTGGGCGTCTTCTCCCGCCAGATCGTGCTGGCCGACACGCTGGACACCGAGCGGATCAAGGCCGACTACGACGCCGGGGTGCTCACCCTGCGCATCCCGATCGCCGAGCGCGCCAAGCCCCGCAAGATCGCCATCGGCGGGGAGTCCTCCCGCAAGGAGATCTCCGGCTAAAACCCGGCAACCCGGGGCCGAACAGCGGCGGAGGACGGGCACCTGATCCCCCTCACCCCGTCCTCCGCACCCACCGGACCAAGAAGGGTGGCGGCCGACGTGACCCTGCGATGGGAAGCGTTCCTCGACCATGTGACGGAACGCGGCGAGTACGGGAGCGGGCGGGGTGGAGGTCACCACCCGCAAGGGCGAGCCGTGGATCACCGTGCCGAAGCTGGAGCCACTGGCCGAACCCACCGGCCTGCAGGCGCTCAAGGACGAGGTC
>NZ_JBSFYR010000217.1:0-3335 GCF_053599875.1 Streptomyces sp. NPDC005151
GGCTAGCCCGACCAACCCGGCCCACCGCAAGCCCATCAACCGACCGTCACACGATCGAGCTAAAACGACCTCGTGCACGCTCCCAGCCAAGCAGCTGTCAACCCCTTCTCGATGGTCCGGGGCCGCGTGGTGTTCTCACCGCGCGGCCCCGGACCGTTTCTGATCACCATTGACGCAGGTCCGGTGGCCTTATAACTTCACTATACGGATTGTTGATTCCGGGAAGCGGAAACAGTGGCATCGTGGAGGGTGTGGACATGGGTCAGCAGGAGAAGGTGGCAACGAGCCTCGCCGGTGCGGTCAGCGAGGAGATCAGTGCCTCCCTCACCGCGGTGGACGCCGAGCTCGCCCGCCGTTACCCGGGAGACCCCGGCACCCGCCAACCCGTCCACACGGTCTACGTCCCCGGCGACACCTTTACCGCAGACACCATCCGCTCCTGGGGCGACCAGGCGCTCCGCGCCCTTGACGAGCATGCCCCCGATGCGGCCTCGTTCGCCGCCGTCCTCGGCATCCCGGAGGAGCTCGCCGCGCCCGTCCACGACCGGGTCCGCGCCAAGCTGGAGCGCGAGCCCGTCGAAGACCTGCGCATCGACTTCGAGGACGGCTACGGCCCCCGCCCCGACGCCGAGGAGGACGAGGCCGCCGCCCGCGCCGCGCGGCTGGTCTCGGAGGCGTACGAGAACGGCACGGCGGCCCCGTACATGGGCATCCGGATGAAGTGCATGGAGGCCGCCGTACGCGACCGGGGCATCCGCACCACGGATATTTTCCTCACCGGTCTGATGCAGGCGGGAGGGCTCCCCGAGGGCCTGGTGCTCACCCTTCCCAAGGTGACGTACCCCAAACAGGTCACCGCCTTCGTCCGTCTCCTCGACGCCTTCGAGCAGGCCCACGGCCTGCCGTCGGGCCGGCTCGGCTTCGAGATCCAGATCGAGACCAGCCAGTCCATCCTCGCCGCCGACGGCACCGCCGCCGTGGCCCGCATGATCGATGCCGCCGGGGGCCGCGCGACCGGCCTGCACTACGGCACCTTCGACTACAGCGCCTGCGTCGGCGTCAGCGCCGCTTACCAGGCCAGCGACCATCCGGCCGCCGACCACGCCAAGGCGGTCATGCAGGTGGCCGCCGCGGGTACCGGCGTACGTGTCTCCGACGGCTCGACCAACGTCCTCCCGGTCGGCCCCATCCACCAGGTCCACGAGGCGTGGCGGCTCCACTACGGGCTCACCCGCCGTGCGCTGGCCCGCGCCTACTACCAGGGCTGGGACATGCACCCCGGCCACCTGCCGACCCGTTACGCGGCCGTCTACACCTTCTATCGCGAGGGCCTGGAACAGGCCGCCGCCCGGCTCGCCGCGTATGTCGCCAAGGCCGGCGGCGACGTCATGGACGAGCCCGCCACCGCCAAGGCCCTCAGCGGATATCTGCTGCGCGGCATCGACTGCGGCGCACTCGACGCCGCCGAGGTCGCCCGCCTGACGGGGCTGACGCGGGCGGACCTCGACGCGTTCGCCTCGCCCCGGCGCGGAGGACTGACGGTGACGGCGCCGTAGGCCTCGGGCCCCGGCCCGTACCGTCAGCCCCGCAGGAAGGTCTCGACGGTCCCGCTGAAGCGGACGGGATCGTCGAGCCACGGGAAGTGACCTGCGCCCGGCTGGACGGTCAGTTCGGCCTTGGGGAACAACTTTGCGACGGTGGCCGCGACGCGAGGAAGCGGACCGCTGTCCAGCTCGCCCGCGAGGACCAGGACCCGGGCGTCCAACGCGGCAACGGCGTCGCAGGCCGCGGCAGGGGCGAAGGCATCGGGGGACGCATAGATGTCCGCGGCCTCGTAGTTGCTCTGCTCGACGTCGGCTGCGGCGTGCGCCTGAGCGGCGGTGTCCCAACGGCCGTAGAAGAACGGGGCAATGGCATCCCAGTCGGCGTCGGTGGCGGAGCCTGCCCAGACCGCCTCGTACGCGTCGTGCGCGGCCTTGAACCACGGCTCGGCCGTGCGCAGCGCGGCGGCTTCGCGGCGATGCTCCTCGGTGAAGTCGACACCGAGGGCACGCGCACGGGCGGTGATCAGCGTGAGGGTCCGGATGCGCCGCGGGTGCCGGGCCGCGTGGAGGATTGCGAGATCGCCGCCCGCGGAGTGCGCCAGAACGTCCACGCGGGCCAGACCGAGGTGATCGCGGAACGCTTCCACATCGGCCACCTGCCGGTCGACGCGGTAGGTGGCCCGGTCGGCGGGGACTCCCGAGTCGCCGGTGCCCCGCAGGTCGAGCATGACCAGCCGGCGCCCGCGCGACAGCCCGCCGAGATCGCCGAGGTAGGCGGAGGCGCGCATGGGACCACCCGGCAGGACGAGTAGTGGCTCGCCCTCACCCACGAGGTGATAGGCGAGTTCGGTTCCGTCGGGAGCGGTGAACGTAGGCATGGCGTCATCCTGATGACCGAACGACGGACCCAACAAGCGGTTTACGCGGCGCTCCTCGGCCATACGCCGGTTGCCCCGACGCCGTCGCGCGCCTCGGCCCGGTCCTTCGGCGTCCGCGTCTCGGTCACCCGGGTGGCGACGACGACGGCGTACAGCAGCATGGTCGGCGCTGGAGAAGGTCGCCGCCGAGATCGAGACCTACTGGGAGCTGGCGCTCGCGCCGTACTGGGCCCGGATCCGCCGGCTGCTCGAAGCCGATGTGTTCCGCCGGGCGCGGCAGGTTGCCGAGCTCGGGGCCGCGCAGGTCCTCATGAACTGCACGACTCGTTGCGGTGGGACGAGAGCAGCCTGCGCCTGGTACGCCGCCACTGCGCCCTGACCCGCGCCGACTCGGGCGCGGGGATGCTGCTGGTGCCCTCCGTGTTCGCCTGGCCGCGGGTGCTCACCCGCTCGGTGGCGCCGGACCCGCCGCAACTCGCCTATCCGGCACGGGGCATCGGCACCCTCTGGGAGCCGCGCAGCACCGAAGCCGCCGATGCGGTCGCCGCTGTCCTGGGCCGCTCCCGCACCCTGCTGCTGACCGAGCTCGACACCCCCGCGTCGACCACCGCGCTCGCCCGGCGTTCGGGACTGTCCGCGGCCGGCGTCTCCCAGCACCTCACGGCCCTGCGCGACGCGGGCCTGGTGACCGCCCACCGCGCCGGACGCTCGGTCCTCTACGCACGCACGTCCGTAGCGGACGCGCTGCTCACGCCCGCCGGAAGCTGATCGAGCCGGTCCGTCGACGCCCCGGCTCAGAGCCTGTCGGGTGACCTCTGATCGGGCGGCCACGCCCTGGCACGCACGCTTCCCGCGTTGCCGAAATGCCCTAGTCGGTGACTTCGCACATGGGGTTTTAGGTCTCCAGCCAGCG
>NZ_JBSFYR010000218.1:0-3270 GCF_053599875.1 Streptomyces sp. NPDC005151
TCCTTGGGCACCGACAGCGGCAGCCGGTTCGGCGGATACTTCGGCATCGGACGGACTCCTTCCAGGAGTCGCAACCACCGATGGAAACCGCCCGGGATACAGGAGACCAGTTATCAATACGATCATTGGATGATCAAAGGCGTTCCGCTCGGAGCAGTGCCGGAAATGCCTCCGCCAGCGCCTCCCGCCAGTCGCGGACCGGTTCCATTCCGGCCGCCGCCCAGCGGTCGTGCCCGAGCACGCTGAACGCGGGCCGGGGCGCCGGCCGGACGAAGGCGTCGCTGGTGGTGGGGCGGACGCGTGCCGGGTCGGCGCCCAGCAGCCGGAAGATCTCCCGGGTGAAGCCGAACCAGGTCGTCTCACCACCGCTGGTGCCGTGGTAGACGCCCGCGGGGGCGGTTCCTGCCAGGGCGGCCTGCCCGAGCCGGACCAGCAGGCCTGCCAGGTCGGCGGTCCAGGTGGGCTGTCCTCGCTGGTCGTCGACGACGTCGAGGGTGTCCTTGATTCCCTCCAGCTTGATCATCGTACGAACGAAGTTGGGGCCGCCCGCGCCGTACAGCCAGGCGGTGCGGACGACGTAACCGGTGTCCGGAAGGGTCTCCAGGACCGCGCGCTCCCCCGCCAGTTTGGTCCGCCCGTAGGCGCTGCGCGGGCCGGTCGTGGCGTCCTCCGGGTACGGCTTCTCGGCGTCCCCGGCGAAGACGTAGTCGGTGGAGACCTGGAGGAGGACCGTGCCGTACTCGCGGCAGGCGGCGGCGAGGACCTCCGGGCCCGTGCCGTTGACCCGCAGCGCCGCGTCCTCCTGGGACTCGGCGTCGTCGACGGCGGTCCAGGCGGCGCAGTTCACGACAACGGCGGGACGGTGCCGCTCGAAGCCCGCCCGCACCGAGGCGGGGTCGGTGATGTCCATGGCCGCGCGGTCGGCGGCGACCGCGGTGAGGCCCTCGCCGGCGAGCCGGGCCAGGACGTCCTGGCCGAGCATCCCGGCGGCTCCGGTCACCAGCCAGGCGGCGCTCACAGGGCGGCCCGGCTCTTCAGCGGCTCCCACCAGGCACGGTTGTCGCGGTACCACTGCACGGTTTCCGCGAGTCCGGTGCGGAAATCCTTGCGGGTCTCGTAGCCGAGCTCCTCGCGGATCTTCGTGCAGTCGACGGAGTAGCGGCGGTCGTGGCCCTTGCGGTCCTCGACGTAGGTGACGCCGGTGTCCCAGTCGGCGCCGCAGGCGTCCAGCAGCAGGCCGGTGAGTTCCTTGTTGGAGAGCTCGGTGCCGCCGCCGATGTTGTAGACCTCGCCGGCCCGGCCCTTCGTACGGACCAGCTCGATGCCCCGCACATGGTCGTCGATGTGCAGCCAGTCGCGAACGTTGGCGCCGTCTCCGTACAGCGGGACCGTCCTGCCGTCCAGTAGGTTCGTGACGAACAGCGGGATGACCTTCTCGGGGAAGTGGTGGTGCCCGTAGTTGTTGGAGCAACGGGTCACCCGCACATCGAGGCCGTGGGTGCGGTGGTACGAGAGGGCGATCAGATCGCTGGACGCCTTGGCCGCGGAGTACGGCGAGTTGGGCGCCAGCGGGTCGGTCTCGGGCCAGGAGCCCTCGTCGATCGAACCGTAGACCTCATCGGTGGAGATGTGCACGAAGGTCCTGATGCCCGCCAGGTGTGCGGCGTGGATCAGGGTGTGGGTGCCCACCACATTCGTACGGACGAACTCGGCACCGCCGTCGATGGACCGGTCCACATGCGACTCGGCGGCGAAGTGCACCACCTCGTCGTGCTCGGCCATCAGCTTGGAGACCAGCTCGGGGTCGCAGATGTCGCCCTGCACGAAGGCGAAGCCGGGGTGCTCGCGGACCTCGTCGAGATTGGCCGGGTTGCCCGCGTAGGTGAGCTTGTCGAGCACGGTGACGGCGACATCGCCGGGCCCCTGCGGGCCGAGCACCGTACGGACGTAGTGCGAACCGATGAAGCCGGCCCCACCGGTCACCAGGATGTTGGTCGTCATGAAGAGATCTGCACCTTGCTGTGGTCGCCGAGCACGAGTCGGTGGGCGGACGGGGATCGGGGTGCGGGGGTCACTTCGACGTCATGGCCGATGAGCGATGCCTCGACGCGGCGGACACCGGCGATGGAGGCGCCCTGCAGAACGATGGAGTACTCGATCTCGCTGTCCTCGATCCGGCAGTTCTGCGCGATCGAAGTGAACGGGCCGACGTACGCGCCGCTGATCACCGATCCCGCACCGATGATCACGGGACCGACGATCCGGCTGCCGGTGACCTTGGCGCCCGCCTCGATCCGGACCCGGCCGATGATCTCGCTGTCGTCGTCGACGTCGGCGCCCTCGACGGACGGCTCGACGGTCTCCAGCACGGTTCGGTTGACCTCCAGCATGTCGGTGACATTGCCGGTGTCCTTCCAGTACCCGCGGATCGTGGTGGAGCGGACGTCGCGCCGCTGGTCGATCAGCCACTGGATGGCGTGCGTGATCTCCAGCTCGCCGCGCCAGGACGGCTGGATCGAGCGCACCGCCTCGTGGACGGCGGGTGTGAAGAGATAGACGCCGACGAGCGCAAGATCGCTCTTGGGCCTCTTCGGCTTCTCCTCCAGGGCCACCACCCGGCCGTCGCCGTCGAGTTCGGCGACACCGAACGCGGTCGGATTGGGCACCCGGGTCAGCAGGATCTGGGCCTCGGGCCGGTCCGCGCGGAACTCCTCGACCAGACCGGCGATCCCGCCGACGATGAAGTTGTCACCGAGGTACATCACGAAGTCGTCGTCGCCCAGGAAGTCACGGGCGATCAGCACCGCGTGTGCGAGCCCGAGCGGCTCGGCCTGCGGGATGTAGGTGACATCGAGGCCGAACCGGGAACCGTCGCCGACCGCCTCGCGGATCTCCTCGGCGGTGTCGCCCACGATGATGCCGACTTCGGTGACGCCGGCCTCCGCGATCGCTTCCAGGCCGTAGAAGAGCACCGGCTTGTTCGCCACGGGGACCAGCTGTTTGGCCGAGGTGTGCGTGATGGGACGGAGGCGGGTGCCCGCCCCTCCGGACAGTACGAGAGCCTTCACGTGACCAGTCCTCATGGTGAGATGTCGGTCCTGTCGCGCGGTGCGACCTTCTGGGCGATTTTACTGAGAATCCTCCTGCGATTCGGGTTAGACCGACCGGCAATTGGGGGGGGTGGGTGAAGGAGCGGGGCTGGGGTGCGTGCATCGCAAGGCGGAGGACTGAGCCATGGCGGAGCCATGGTGATGGACGACAACGCCGCGA
>NZ_JBSFYR010000219.1:0-3263 GCF_053599875.1 Streptomyces sp. NPDC005151
GGGAGACCCCATCCGAGGACCTTCCAGCGCCTTGGAATCGCACGCACCAGACCGCGTCCGCTTTCCGATCGAAGGTCACCCGACAGGCTCTCAGGCCAGCAGCCCCCGCAACGGAAACGCCGCCCGCCTGGTCGCCCGCACCGCCTGATCCAGCCGGTCCGCCGGGTCGTACCCCGCCTCCCACGGCTGCCACGAAGGCGTACGTCCGTCGGTCATCCGGCCCGGCCCCAGCTGCCGGGTCCGGGCATAGACCTCGTCCCGCCACGAGGCAGGAATCACCGTCTCGGGGTCCACCGGCGCATGCGCGGCGATCCCCACCAGATGCGTCCAGGACCTCGGCACCACATCGACGACCGCATACCCACCCCCGCCGAGCGCCACCCACCGCCCGCCCTCCGTATGCGCGTGGGCGAGCTCATGGCACGACTCCATGACCGCCCGCTGCGCGTCCAGCGACACCGCCAGATGCGCGAGCGGATCCTCGAAGTGCGTATCGGCCCCGTGCTGGGTCACCAGCACCTGCGGCCGGAAGTCCGCGATCAGCTCCGGCACCACCGCGTGGAACGCCCGCAGCCACCCCGCGTCCCCCGTACCGGCGGGCAGTGCCACATTCACCGCGGCCCCCTCCCCCGCACCGGAACCGGTCTCCTCCGGCCAGCCGGTCTGCGGGAAGAGCGTCCGTGGATGTTCGTGCAGCGACACGGTCAGAACCCGCGGGTCCTCCCAGAACGCGGCCTGCACCCCGTCACCGTGGTGGACGTCCACATCGATGTACGCGACCCGCTCCGCACCCAGCTCCAGCAGCCGGGCAATGGCGAGCGCCGGGTCGTTGTAGATGCAGAACCCCGCCGCACCGCCCGGCATCGCATGGTGCAGCCCGCCCGCGAAGTTCACCGCATGCGCGGTGTCCCCGCGCCACACCGCCTCGGCGGCGGCCACCGACTGCCCGGCGATCAGCGCCGACGCCTCGTGCATCCCCACGAACGCCGGATCGTCCATCGTCCCGAGCCCGTAGTTCTGATCGGCCGCCCTGGGATTCGCGGAGGCCGCGCGCACGGCCGCCACGTAGTCCTCACGGTGCACGAGCCGCAGCGTGGATTCCCCAGCCGGCTTGGCGGCCACCACATCCACCGCGTTGTCGAGACCGAACGCCCGCACCAGCCCCATCGTCAGGGCAAGCCTGACGGGGTCCATCGGATGACCGTCCCCGAAGTCGTATCCCGTTACTGCGTCATCCCACATCAACTGTGCGCGGCCGCTCATGCCCGCCACGGTATCGGGCAGGCTCCGAACCGAACGACTTGGCGTACGCGAGCGTCGCGAGCACCATCACCATCGGGACGAGCATCGCGCCCCGGTAGCTCCACGCGTCCCCGAGCGCACCCACCAGAGGCGACCCCACCAGGAACCCCACATAGTTGAAGACATTCAGCCGGGCGATCGCCGTGTCGCTCGCCCCCGGGAACATCCGCCCGGCGGCCGCGAACGTCTGCGGAACGACCACACAGAGCCCGAGCCCCAGCATGGTGAACCCGAGCATCCCGATCCACGCCCCGGAAGCCACCGCCACCACCGCGAAACCGGCCGCGGCCAGCACACTCCCGAACCGCACGACAGCCACAGCCCCGAACCGCCGCACCCCGAAGTCCCCCACGGCTCGCCCCAGCAGCGTCGTCACCATGTAGACGTTGTACGGAACGGTCGACAGCTGCTCGGAACTCCCCAGCACGTCCTGCAGATACTTCGCACTCCAGTTGGAGACCGTCGAGTCCCCGATGTACGCGAAGCTCATCACCAGACAGAGCGGCATCAGCAGCTTGAACGAGACCGAGCCGCCCTGACGCTCTGCCCCCTGCCTGTCGCCCTCAGCCTTCCCCTCGACGTACCACCGGCTCCCGATGAACGCGGCAGGCAGCAGCACGACGACCGCGGGAAGGTACGACACCAGCAGCGTGAGATCCCAGTGCGCCCCGGCCCACGCCATCGACGCCCCGGCGATCCCGCCCAGGCTGTACGCGGCGTGGAACCCGAGCATGATGCTGCGCCCGTACGCCCGCTGAAGGCTGACCCCCATCATGTTCATGGAGGCGTCGAGCGCCCCGACGGACAGTCCGAATACCCCGAGCGCGACGGCCGCCTGCCACAGCTCGCTGCCGGTCCCGACACCGAGCAGCGCCAGCAGCACAACGGGCTGCGCCCACCTCAGTACGACCCGGGGACGTACCCGCGCGACCACCTTCTCGGTGACCACGCTGCCCACACCGGCCAGGATCGGTACGGCGGCAAGGAACACGGGCAGCAGCCCGTCGGATATCCCGTACCGGTCCTGAATGGCAGGAATACGCGTCACGAGCAGGGCAAAAGTGACCCCTTGCACGAAGAAGCTGAATGCCAAGGAGGCCCTACCGTGCCGCAACCGCGCATCCGTCATGGCCGCAGCGTAGGGCCCTGGCCTACCCATGGGTAGATGGATCAGGCGAGCAGTTCCCGCAGTTGGGCCATGTCGGAGAAGTGCCCGGTCACCCCGGCGAGCCGGTCGGCGGGCATCATCGACGTGAACCCGTACACATCCATCCCCGCGGCCCGTGCCGCCTCCACCCCGAGCGGGCTGTCCTCGATGACGACACACCTCTCGGGCGGAACGCCCATCCGCTCAGCGGCGAAGAGGAACAGGTCGGGTGCCGGCTTCCCGTGCCCGACGTCCTCCGCACTGAAGATCCACTCCTCCTCGAACCACTGGTCGAGCCCGGTCTTGCGGTGCCCGACCCGGATCCGTTCGTGGCTCCCGGAGGAGGCCACGCAGTACGGCACTCCGTCGGCGACGAGCTTCCCCAGCACGTCGTCGACTCCTTCGACCGGTTCCAGCTCCTCCTGGAACGCGGTGAAGATCCGGGAGTGGAGCGTCTCGTCGAAGTCCGCGGGTAGCTTCTCCCCCGTCCTTTCCTCGACGAGGTCGTGCACCCGGTGCACGGCGGACCCCATGTAGTCATGGAGCGATTCCTCGTACGAGGTGGGGTGACCGAGCTCGGTCAGGTAGCCGGAGAGGATGGTGTTGGCGATCGGCTCACTGTCGACGAGCACACCATCGTTGTCGAAGATGACCAGTTCGTAGCGCATGGTTCGAGCCTAGACGCTCAGAACGCAGAAAAGCCCCGTGCCACAAGGGCACGGGGCTTTCCCGGAATAATTGTTCGGCGGCGTCCTACTCTCCCACAGGGTCCCCCCTGCAGTACCATCGGCGCTGAAAGGCTTAGCTTCCGGGT
>NZ_JBSFYR010000220.1:0-2976 GCF_053599875.1 Streptomyces sp. NPDC005151
GGAGCGCTCTGGATCGCCGAGACACTGGCCGAACGGGCCCCGGCCGCCCTGCGCGTGATGGACCCCTTTCACGTGGTGGCCTGGGCCACCGACGCCCTGGACACCGAGCGCCGGGCCTCCTGGAACCGGGCCCGCCACCAGGCCGCCGACACCGACGGCCGCGAGCGCGCCCGGGCACTGAAGGACTCCCGGTTCGCCCTGTGGAAGAACGAAGCCGACCTCACCGACCGCCAGGCCGCGAAACTCGCCTGGATCGCCGCCACCGACCCCCGCCTGCACCGCGCCGGGAAACTGAAGGAGACCCTGCGCACCGTCTTCACCCTGGCCAAGACTCGCCCCACGGCGGCCCTCACGGCCCTGGACCGGTGGATCGGCTGGGCCCGCCGCTGCCGCATCCCCGCCTTCGTCGACCTCCAACGCCGCATCCGCCGTCACCGCGAGGCGATCCGCGCGGCTCTGCTGACGGGCATCAGCAACGGCCTGATCGAGTCGACGAACACCAAGACCCGACTGATCATCCGCCGCGGCTTCGGCTTCCACAGCGCGGACGCGATCATCGCCCTCGTCATGCTCACCCTCGCCGGGGAACGTCCCACCCTCCCCGGTCGCCAACCCGCCACAGAGTGACCCACTCATGCAGCAGGAGAGCCTCTTTTCGTGTGCCTAGAAGAAGCCGAGCTTCTTCGGCGAGTACGACACCAGAAGGTTCTTCGTCTGCTGGGAGTACAGACTCGATACCCCGTTGACCAGCGGAAACGGCGGATGTTGAGGCCCGAGAAACGGTGTTGGCCCGCGTATGGTCCGGTTCTTGGGAGGCGGAGCCGATTGGCGCTGTCAGTTCCTCTGCTCTGGCGACAGCACGGTGAGTGGTGCGGGATTGCGGCTGGTCCAGTGGTGGCGGTGGTGGCGAACGTGGTTGGGGTTGATGTAGTGCCACTGGTGGCGTTTGAGTTCGGCTTGCAGGCGGTCCGTCACGGTGTCGACGACCGTGAGGTCGTCGGTCAGGACGTACGCTCCGGCGTCGAAGAGGACGTGGCAGTTCGGGCAGAGGCACAGCAGGTTCTCCGTGAGGTCGGGTCCGCCGTGCTCTCTGGCCCGGATATGAGCCGCTTCGCTGTAGCGGTGGCGGGGCGAGGGGAGGACCAGAGTGGTGGCGCATATCTGGCAGGAGTCCTGGTACCAGTGCTTAAGCTTGCGGACGGCATTCTCGCTGTTCTGCGAACGTCTCCTATCGGTGCCTCCGCTGGGAGTCTGCGTTCGGGGTTGTTCGAGAGGAGGGGAGAGGCTTGGTTTTCCGACCTCGACATGCCGCGCAAGGTGTCGTCCACGTCTTCGATGATCTGATCCACCGTGTCGCGGTCCATGGCGACAAGACAGCAGGTGCCGCGAATGGCGCGGCGGGCGAGTGACCATGCGGCCTCGATGTGGGTGCCGTTGATGGCCGTGCGTTCGGCTGCAGCGAGTGCGCCGGCCATACGTGAGACGTGGTCGCCGACTCGGAGGAAGAAGCCGCCGTGCTCCTCGGGTAGAGGCGCGTCCCACCTGTCCTCCGCATGGCGGATCATGTCCCGCATCTTGCCTGCGGGAGGGGTGTAGGTCAGGCACGGCCGGGTGTGGAAGGCCCAGCGGTATGCCTCTGCCAGGTCGCGCTTCCAACTGTCCGACGACACTGTCTCCTGCGGGGCAGGCGCGCTGCGCTGGGCAAAGTGCAGGACACGAGACCAGGTGGCGGCATCCGTGGACAGAAAGCCGCGCCACGCCCGGAGGGCGGGCGTCCACAGGGCGCCGACATACGGGGGAGCGGTTCGCCCGGCGGCTCGGTAGCGCCTGAAGCCCCGGGTGGGGATGAAGTGCCGACTGTCCCACGCCGTGCGCGTATGGAGTTCCAGGAGGGGACTCCTCCAGGAACTGCCGGAACCGGTCGTGAACGGAGAGCCGGTCAGCAGAAGCGCGGAGGTGCCCGTACCAGCGTTCTCCGCCCGGCGGGTGGAATGAACCGCTGCGCTGTACATCTTGCCGTTCGTGACGTTGTGATGGGTCGCCAGCGGAACAGGGCCTCCGAGGCGGCGGCGCAGGACATCGACAAGCCGGGACCCGTCAGACGCGTCGTCATGTACGTGTGACATCCAGACCGTCAGCGGGGCGCTGGGCCAGGAGACGATCGAAACCGCGGGGGAGACGGCTGTGGACCACCAGCTGATCGCTCCCACATAGAGGTCCGCCGGGGCCAACCCCGCCGGGGCGGCTTCGGCTACCGCCATCTCCCCGAGCGGTCCTCGCAGGATGACATCGTCGTCCAAGGCGCCCCCTTGTCGTTGTACAGCGTTGTTCGGTGGGCTGATCTTGCCCATACCTCTGACAACGGTTGAGGGAGGAGACGGCGCGATGAGACGCGGACGCTGGCAGACAGCGGCTGGGGCCCGTTGAGTGAGCTTGAGGGGGAGTGGGACGCCGTGATGGTCGATCTGTTTCCGATGACCTCGCATGTGGAGTGCGTGGCCATCCTGGAACCTGCGAACAAGGGGGCCTGACCTGCGGTTTCGCGACGTGTGGTAGTCGTGCGACCTGTTTCCCTCCGTACATGCGATCGAGCCGTACATGCGATCGAGACATACGATCGAGCGGCCAGTTCGGCCCGAGAACCCGTTCCGACCTGGTTCCGACCTGGGGATTCGCGGTCAGACCCACGATGGGGACGGCGTCGGTGGCGGGGTTTGTTCACGATTCTTGACGCTCTCATGACGCTTGCGGGTAAGCCGGAATCGGTGGAGTCTCGGCGCCCGGAGGTGAGCGCCGTGCACCGCTGGCAGGAAGAAGTCCAGGACGTTCGCCTTGCGCGGGCTTGGAGAGGGAAGGTTCGTGGAGTCGAGGCCAGACGAGGTTTGAATCGTTCCGGGTTTGACCGAGGCTCGATCTCTTGGAAGGATCGGGATCGTTATGTCGAAGCCATACCCGAAGGAAGTCCGTGAACGGGCC
>NZ_JBSFYR010000221.1:0-2967 GCF_053599875.1 Streptomyces sp. NPDC005151
AACAGCGCAGTGTCTCGGGCCTGAGGTGGTGGACCTACGTCGAACTGTCGGTGGCGCGTGAGACGGTGTACCCGACCAGGCTCAAATATTCGTGTTCTTGAGCCCCACAGGATCAGGATCGCCACCTGGATCACCGACTTCTACAACACCAGCCGACTACACAGCGTGTGTGGGTGCAAGAGCAGCACTGGGTCGGCCTCACCGTGGGACTGGCTGGAATAGGAAGAGCTGCACAGTTCAAGGGGATTGACACCGATCGAACCCGCCGGAGACGTGAACTGATGTACGCATCCAGATTGTTGGGACGTAGGTTGTGCGTTGACAGTTCACTCCTCGGTTGAAAGACGGACGGTACCCATGACCGACCACGCGACGTCGCCCGGACCGGCGGTGCATCAGAAGATCGATATGTCGGTGCCGCACTCGGCCCGGATCTGGAACTACTGGCTGGGCGGGAAAGACAACTACCCCGTTGACGAGGAAGCCGGCGACGCGTACAGCGCCGTCTTCCCCGGCATCGTCACCATCGCTCGCAGCAGCCGTGCCTTCCTGCGCCGCACCCTCACGTACCTGGTCACCGAGGAGGGCATCCGGCAGTTCCTGGACGTCGGGACCGGTCTGCCGACTGTGGACAACACCCATGAGGTCGCTCAGCGGCTCGCCCCCGAGACCAGGATCGTCTACGTCGACCACGACCCGATGGTCCTCGCGCACGCCCGTGCCCTGCTCACCTCCACTCCCGAGGGGGCGACCGCCTACGTCGACGCCAACCTGTCCGACCCTGATCGCATCCTGGCGGCCGCCGCCGAGACGCTGGACCTCACCCGCCCCACCGCCCTGATTCTCAGCAACATCCTGGGCCACGTCGCCGACTACGAACAGGCACGCGCCACCGTCACCCGCCTGATGGACGGACTGCCGTCCGGCAGCTACCTCTCCATCAACGACGGTTCACGGGGCACCGACGCCGACTACGAACAGGCCCAGGACGCGTACAACGAAACCGGCGCCGTACCGTACTTCCTGCGCCCCGTCGACGAAATCGCGGCGTTCTTCGACGGCCTGGAACTTTTGGACCCCGGCGTCGTCTCGGTCCCCTTCTGGCGCCCTGACCCCACTTCCCCCACCCCGGAACCCATCGGCGAGCACGGCGGCCTCGCCCGCAAGCTGTGACACCCTGACGGACCAGGGCCCTCGTACGACTAGACAGACCGCCGTCTCATGCGAGACGGCGGTCTGTCTAGTGCCGGATCAGGCAACGTTTGCCCTTTCGACGACGGCACGTAGGCGCCGGTCGCCGGCATGGCGGTTTCGCCAGATGATGTAGCGGCGGATCATGCTGCCCTGTTCCTTGTGGGTGGCGTGGTCGGTGCCGTCGAGGGTGAAGTAGCGCAGGGCGGTGAACTGGGCCTCGATCCGGTTGAGCCAGGAGCTGTTGGTCGGGGTGTAGGCGATCTCGACGTTATTGGTGGCGGCCCAGTCACCGACGCGCTGGCATCGCTTGGTCGTCAGGTGCGGTGAAAAGATGCCCCTATGTTTCGTCAAGCGGCTGAAGGTGCCTGTGTGGCCGTCGGAGGCTGGATGTGCCGGTAGAGCTCGCGGGCCACGTAGCGTTTGAGACAGCGGATGATCTCGCGCTTGGACATGCCTTCGGCGGTGCGTCGTTGCAGGTAAGCCTGGGTGCGTTCGTCCCAGCGTATGCGGGTCATCACGATGCGGTAGAGGGCGGCGTTGGCCTGCCGGTTACCACCGCGATTCAGGCGCCGGCGCTGGGTCTTGCCGGAGGACTGCTCGACCGGGCTGACGCCGCACAGGGCAGCGAAGGATGCCTCGTCCGTGAGGCGGTCAGGGTTGTCACCTGCGGCGATGAGCAGGACGGCGGCGCTGTCGGGGCCGACGCCGACCAGGTCCAGCATCTGAGGTCGGCAGGAGCGGACGGCCCGGGTGGTGCGGCGGGTCAGCTCCTTGACCTCCGCGGACAGGTGCTGGATCCGCATGGCGAGCAGGCGCATGGTGAAGACTGCCTCGTCCCGTTCGTCGACAAGTGCCGCGCAGGTGGCGACCAGAGCCGGGTTGGTCAGGCCGGTGAGCAGATCGCGCAGGTCGGGGTCGATGTCCAGCAGGACGGCCTTGAGCTGGTTCATCGCCTGGGTGCGGGCCTTGATTGCCGATTCCTTGGCCAGCCGCAGGACGCGCATGTCCGCCGCAGGGCCGTCCGCGGTCTTGGGGGTGACCGTGGCGCGTCCCGACAGGACGGCGCGAGCGGCCGCGTCCGCGTCGATGGCATCGGTCTTGCCGCGCTTGCGCCGGGTGGCGCGGTCGGGCTGGTTGACCTCGACGACGTCGATGCCCGCCCGGTTCAGAGCCCTGGTCAGTGCGGCCCCGTAAGATCCGGTGCACTCGACACCGGCACGACGCAGGACGCCGAACGACCCTGCCCAGGCGATGAGTTGGCGATAGCCGACAGCGGTGGTGGGGAACTTCTGGTGGGCGAGTGAGGCTCCCAGCGTGGTGATCACGGCCGCGACGCGGACGTCCTTTCCTCGACCTTCTCGTCGCTCACCGTGCGAGGCGGCCCCGGGCGCGGCTCGTCCGACAGGCCCTGAAGCCGATCGGACGCGAACCGCTTGCGCCACTTGGCCACCGTGACCGGATGTACCCCAACCTCCGCACCAACCACGGTATTTGACCCGCCCGCCGCACAGGCCAACACGATCCGGCACCGCAACGCGAGCGCCTGTGACGACGTCGCCCGCCGCGACCAGCGCAGCAACGTCTCCCGCTCCTCGTCCGTCAGAACCACCTCGACCGTCGGCCGACCCATACGCGCCATGAAAGAAGCTTACTTCTACAGTGAAATAAAGACTCAGGCCACTAGTAGGGCTTTGTTAGGTACCCCGGATGATCACGCAGGAGTAGGGTTGTGATCTTCTTTCAGGTGTGACACCTGAGGAAATGGAAGAGGTC
>NZ_JBSFYR010000222.1:0-2792 GCF_053599875.1 Streptomyces sp. NPDC005151
ACCTTGCCGGATCGAATGTGTCACCACATCCAACCGTCTCACCAGTTCTGGCCGTGACTAGCAACCCGGTGAACCTTCCCGGTCACAGCACTAGCTAGTGGCGGCGCAGGCGGGCCAGGATCCCGTTGGTCTCTGCTGCGGAGGCCGCCCGCTCTGCCGTCTGCGACTGCTGGCTGTCCGCGATCGTGCGGCAGACCGTGCACCGGCCGCCCGGGGCCACCGGCGCGCCCCAGGCATCGCCGGGATAGACCGGGGCACCGCAGGACGGGCACGCCCACTTCCCCGCCTCCCGGCGGCGCAGCTCCTCCTCTCGCTCCTGGCGGCGGCGCTCCTCCTGGGCTTCGCGCTCCAGGCTCTGCTGGTCTTCGCGGGCGTGGTACTCGTCTTCGGTTCCGGTGTTGGTGAGGGCGTCGGTGATCGGCTGCCAGTCGCTGTGGCCGAAGCGCCACCACACCGGCCCGTGAGGGCCGTGGGTGCGCAGCCGGTCAAGGTGGGTCGCGATGACCGGGACGGTGCCGGTGAAGTCCCACCAGCCGTCCTCCCGCGAAGCGTCCGGGGACCATCCCAGGGGGGATTGCCAGCGGGGCTGCCAGCAGGTGCGGGACAGGTCGCGGACGGTCTTGATGCGGTTCATCCGCGCCTCTGTGCCCACGTCCTTCGTGAACACCAGCGCGACGGGCGGGAAGCCGCCTCTGCCGGAGTCGTCCCACAGCGTCGACCACAACGCGACGTCACGCCCGCGGTCGTTCTTCACCTGGCGGCCGAAGAACCGCCGGTAGCGCTCGATCTTCGCCGCGACGACCGCGGCCGGCTCGGTGTGGTTGTCGACCTCCACGAACAAAACCGGAACCAGGTCCTCCGGCGCCGTCAGCACCGCATCCGCGCGCAGGCTGCCCCTCGCCGGTGTCGTGAACGTGCCCGCGACCGGCAGCGCCACCTCGGTCTCCCAGCCCCGCAAGTGCCCGAGCCCGCGCGGCCGGACCGGCAGCACCCGCTCAGGGACGGGCCGTGTAGTGCGGCGGGCGACGGGCTTCGTCGGCAGGGGTGGCGACTGACGGAACGCATCGATCGTGTCCGTCACCGCCAGGGCATGCGCGGCGCCGGCCTTCGCCGCATCCCTCGCGGTACCGCCCATCTCCCGTACCGGCCGCCCGAGCTCGGACGCGGCCGCCGCGAGCCCGGCCGTGGTCAGGTTCCACAAGTCCCGCCGCACCGGCTGCCCGTTCGCCCCCGGGCTGGACGTGCGGCCGACCGACTCCATGAGCCCGGCGTGACGCAGGTCCTTGCACGCGTTGCGCACCGTCTGCAGATCCGCGGTGCCCGGCAGCACCAACTGCCGCAACTGCTCCGCCGTCGCCACCTTCACCACCCCCAGCGCCAGCAGCACCAGACCCCGCGCCCGAGCCGTCGAGTTGTACGGCCACTCCGCCTTGCTCATCGCTCCCCCAACCCTGACCGGCACCATGCCGGACAGCACGACTGTCTGCGGCCCGCGCCGATCGGCGTCGCGAAGCCGAATGCGTGCGCGCGGCTGCGCTTCGCCGGGCCCGTGCCGAACGGGCCCAGCAGGCCGAAACGGCGGCCGTGGCCGCGGATTCGTGACCACTGCGAGCCACAGCATGATGGGCTCGGGGGGGCGTATGCGGCCAAGGCAGGTCCTGTGCACCGCGGAGGCCTGACTGCAGCACGCCCACTAGCACAGGAGAGGGAACCTGTGTTCGATAGCTGGGGTACTGAATGCCTCGCGGGCGCCGGATGGTTGGATGCTGGTGTCCGGTGGTGTGGCGGGTCGTTGGGCTTACAGGAGGCCGCGGCCGCGCCATCGGGGGGCAGGTTCGGTTCAAGGGGATGGAGGGCCGGCCGGTGAGCGACCGCAGTGCGATCGAGTGGACCGAGGCGACGTGGAACCCGACCACGGGGTGCGACCGGGTCTCCGCCGGGTGCGACAACTGCTATGCGTTGACGCTGGCGAAGCGCCTGAAGGCGATGGGGCAGGTCAAGTACCAGAACGACGGGGACCCGCGGACGTCCGGCCCTGGCTTCGGCCTGACGGTGCATCCGGACGCGCTGCAGATTCCCTACAGGTGGCGCAGCCCCCGCACGGTCTTCGTCAACTCGATGTCTGATCTCTTCCACGCCCGGGTGCCGCTGGACTTCGTGCGCCAAGTCTTCCAGGTGATGGCCGACACCCCGCAGCACACCTATCAGGTGCTGACCAAGCGGGCGCGCCGCCTGCGGCAGGTCGCCGACAAGCTGGACTGGCCGGCGAATGTGTGGATGGGGGTGTCGGTGGAGAGCGCGAAGGAGCTCGCCCGGGTGGATGATCTGCGCCGGGTTCCGGCCGCCGTGCGGTTCCTGTCGTGCGAGCCGCTGCTGGGGCCGCTGAACGGACTGGATGTCACGAACATCGACTGGGTCATCGCCGGCGGCGAGTCCGGCCCCTGTTTCCGGCCGATGCAGCCGGATTGGGTGACCGGCATCCGCGACATCTGCATGGACGCCGGCGTGGCGTTCTTCTTCAAGCAGTGGGGCGGGCGTACGCCGAAGACCCTCGGGCGCGAGCTCGAGGGGCGCATCTGGGATCAGCTGCCGGCGCGGGGGGCTGTCAGCGCAGGCTGACCACGCTGGCCTTGGTGAGACGGCCGGAGGGAAGGATCACCCGTCCGTCCCTGTCGAGGTCCTGGAGGGCCTTTTTCGGGCTCCCCTGTCGCTTCCGTGGGTGGGTTTATGTGGCTTGACGGCCTGGTAGGTGAGGCCGGTGGCCGCCGAGGTTGAGCATGGCGAGGGCGATG
>NZ_JBSFYR010000223.1:0-2775 GCF_053599875.1 Streptomyces sp. NPDC005151
CACCGGCCTGCCCCCACCTCGCTCACCAGCCCGAAACGACCGAAGCCCCGTCACCTGACGGAGCATCGGCCACTACCTACGGATTCGGGTCAGAGACCGCCGCCGGGAAGCTCACCCTGAGCATCATCAGGGACGAACTTGCCCGGATCGTCGAGCAGCGGGCGGCCGAGGACCCGAACCTGCACTACTTCGACGGCCGCGACCTCTACGGTGAGTCGGACTCCGCCGAACTGCCGCTCCCCGACGAACTCCACCCCGACGCCGCCACTCACCGCCGCATCGGCGAACGCTTCGCCGAGCTGGCCTTCAACACCGGCGGCCCATTCGCCTCGACAACGCCGGGCACTGGCGGCATCCCGTGCGAATGTTGCGACTGCGGGACTAACTGACGGCCGGCGATGTCCCGCTCTGTGCCGTGGGCGATCAGTCGGTCGGCGACTGATCCTCACCACGTGCCAGGAACCATGAGCGTCCCGACGGGCGGATCGTTGATCCAGCCGAGGGAATGTCATCCCTGCACGGGACGGCAAGGAGGTTCCTTCCGATCATGGGACACATCGTTGCTGTATGCCTTCCGACATCGCGCACAACAGTGCCGGACCGTCGCGCCGCACGCTTCTGAGCGAAGCAGTCGCCGCTGGGATGTTCACCGCCGTACCTGACCTGGGGCTGTCGAGAACGCTCAGTTCGGCCTCGGCTCCGCCCCGCCCAAGACCTCCGGCAGCAGTTCCCCGCCGGAGACGACCGGCGGCTGATGGGTACCGGCTGCCGCGTCGCGGCGGCTCGGTGCTCGCCGGATCGGCCCGGTAACCGTCGAACCCGGTGACGCCTCCGGCCTGAGCCACAGGGCCGAGGGCAACACGCCGAGCCAGACTTCGCCTCATGGCCTCGGCACCGGGAGACAACGCCACCTTGATCGGAAGCCCCGCAGCCCAGCCTGGAAAGGCCACCGCCCAGCAGCACGTGGAGCGGTCCGTACGGCCCTGCTCCAGGCCCGTCTACGGGTTGCGGGTCGGGCACGCCTCGATGCCCGCCTCAGAGCCTGTCGGGTGGCCTTCGATCGGAAAGCGGACGCGGTCTGGTGCGTGCGATTCCAAGGCGCTGGAAGGTCCTCGGATGGGGTCTCCCCTGCTCGAACGAAGCTGAGAGCTTGGGGAAGGAGCTACTAGGGCGTTTCGGCAACGCGGGAAGCGTGCGTGCCAGGGCGTGGCCGCCCGATCAGAGGTCACCCGACAGGCTTTCAGCCGGCCAGGGCAATGATCGCATCATGAACGGTTTGTGGGCAGCAGCCACAAGTCGTCGACGTGCGGGCCGGTGAAGCATCCGCCTCAACGGGCAGGGCCACGGGGACGAAGGCAGCCCTGCCCGCAGCCGCGTTAATGTGGTGCCCGACAACAAACACGGGTCGCCCGCAGCAGCGCCCCTACCGAATTCGAGACAGAAAGAAGAGAAGCACCGATGACTGCCGTGCACGGAACAGCGGTGAATATTCCCACCCCGGATGGCACGGCCGACGCATACCTGGCCCATCCCGACGACGGCAGCCCCCATGCCGCTGTCCTGCTCTACATGGACGCCTTCGGCCTGCGCCCGCACCTGAAGAAGATGGCTGACCGCCTTGCCGGGGCCGGGTACACCGTGCTGGTCCCCAACGTCTTCTACCGTCATGGCCGCGCCCCGGTGGTGGAGCTTCCCGACTTCATCGACCCCGTCCAGCGCCCCGACATCTTCCAGCGCATCGTCCCCATCATGCGGTCACTTACCCCCGAACTGGCGATGCGTGACGCCGACGCCTACCTGCGCTGGTTGGCCGTTTGCCCACAGGCCACCGACGGCCCGGTCGGCGTCACCGGCTACTGCATGGGTGCAGGCCTGGCCCTGCGCACCGCCGGCACCTACCCGGACCGCGTCGCGGCCATCGCCGGCTTCCACGGCGGGCATCTGGCCCCCGACACCCCTGACAGCCCGCACCTGCTCGCCGACCGCATCACCGCCGAGGCGTACTTCGGGCACGCCGATCAGGACCACGCAATGCCCCCCGAGCAGATCGACCGTCTCGAGAAGGTACTCACGGCAGCAGGCGTCCGCCACCAGGGCGAGGTCTACCGAGGCGCGCACCACGGGTACACCCAGGCCGACACCGCCGCCTACAACCCCGATGCAGCCGAACGCCACTGGACGGCACTTCTGGACCTTCTCACCCGTACGCTCTGACCGACCCCGGCTCCTGTAGCCCGGTCCCGAGTGGGAGTTCCTGCAACCGTTGCTGCTGCCGACGCCTGCAGCACTTGCCGAGGCGGGATATTGACCTGGGGTCGGGCACGGCTACGCCGTCTGGTCCTTGGCTGCTCGTGGGCGTGCCTGAGTGCCATCCGCGCCTCCACCCCACTCCCACGGAGCGTCGACTGGGGCGTCGGGCGGCCAATCCATGGAAGCCACAAGCGGCAGAATTTTGAAAGCCACACCCGGCGCCCCAGGGCGGGGCAAAGATACGAAGGGCTCACTGCGTCCCGTGGACAACGCAGCGGGAAGTCGAGCAGGCAGCTCACTGGCATCTCCACTACTTCTGGCGCAGGCACGGCCAGGCAGCCACGAGGTAGCAACGAGGTAGCAACGGATGGGCGACGGCGCTGCTGTGCCGCGAAGCGGGCCGCATACGATCCGGGATATCGAGGGCGACCCCGGCCTCGGTGTTTCGCGGCGCTTTCAAAGTCGGTGACTGGGCGTCATCTCATGAAGAAGGTGCCCCGTTGACCTGCGATGATCCGGCTTGTC
>NZ_JBSFYR010000224.1:0-2654 GCF_053599875.1 Streptomyces sp. NPDC005151
GGGGAGACCCCATCCGAGGGCCTTCCGGCGCCTTGGAATCGCACGTACCAGACCGCGTCCGCTTTCCGATCGAAGGTCACCCGACAGGCTCTCAGGGTCACCGGGCCCCTCACCGGGAGCCGCCGAAGCCGTCCCCCTCCACGATGAGCCCGGCGACGAGCGTCCCCGACATCCCGGCGTGCGCGAGCCCGCCGCCCGGGTGCGACCAGCCGCCCGCGAGGTAGAGCCCGGGCAACCGGGTGCGGTTGCCCGGATGCAGATACGCGCCCCCGGCCCCGGCCAGCGCGGGCGCGGGCACCGAGCCGCCCTCGGCGCCGGTTTCGGCCGCGCTCTCGACGGGCGTCCGCACCTCGGCGTGGAGCACCCGCTCCCGTATCCCGGGAACGGCTGCGCCGGCCGCCTCGATCAGCGTGGCGGCGTACCGCTCGCGCAGCGCACCGTCCGTCCAGTCCACCGCGCCGTGCGGGGCGACCGTCGCCGTGAGCGTCACGGCCTCGTGCGCGTCGTCGGGGCGGGTCGTGGGGTCGTCGGGGCGGATCACCGTCACCGTGGGACCTGCGGCGAGCCGGCCGCCGAACACCGCCTCGTGCTCCGCCGCGCCGTCCGCGCCGTGCACCACCGTCCGGTGCACCGCGTCCGCGGGCCGGGTGCCGCGCAGTGACAGCAGGACCTGGAACCGGCCCGGCACCGCCGTCCCGCCGCCCGGTCGCGGCTGAGCCGTCACATCATCGCTCTGCCAGACCCCCTGACCCGGCACCAGACCCGGGTGCGGCCAGGCCCCCAGCACCACATGGTCGGCCTCCGCGACCGTGCCCGCGACGAGCTCGACGCCCGCTGCCCGGCCGTCCTTCTCCACGACCCGGGCCACCTCGGCGCCGAAGACGAACTCCACCTTCCGGGCCAGGCACCGCTCGTACACCGCCTGCGCCAGCGCCCGGATTCCGCCCGCCACGTACCAACTGCCGAATGTCTCCTCCATATACGGCAGAAGGGCCGCGCTCGCCGGTGCGCGCAGCGGATCGAGGCCGTACGACAACGCGTATCCGTCGAGGAGAGCGGCCAGCCGGGGGTCCGTCAGCTCCCAGGCGCCGACCTCCGCGACCGTGCCCGCCAGGCGGGCCGAGCGCAGCAGGCGGCGCTGCCGGAGTGCCGGGTACGGATCGCGGCCCAGCACCTCCCAGTCGGGGCGCAACGGCTCCTCGAGGAGCGGCCGCCGGGACCGGTCCCAGGCATCGCGGGCCCGGTCCAGGAACCCGCCCCAGCTGCCGCCCGCACCGGCCCCCAGCGCACTGTCCAGGGCGGCGACCACCCCGGCGCGCGAGGCGTTCGGCAGCGAGACCGCCGTGCCGTCGGCGAAGAGATGGCGGCTCGCCGGATCGACCTGCGTCATCGTGACGCACCGCTCCAGCGGCTCCTTGCCGGTCTTCACGAACAGGTCGCGGTAGACGGCGGGCAGATGCAGCAGCGAGGGGCCGGTGTCGAACGCGAAGCCGCCGCGGGCATACTGGCCGACCGAGCCGCCGAAAGTCTCCGACCGCTCGTACACCGTCACCCGGTTGCCTGCCACGGCCAGCCGGGCGGCCGCCGCCATTGCGCCCATCCCGGCGCCGATCACCGCAATACGTGCCATGTCAGTGACCTTACGGCCTCCCCGGCCGGCACCGACAGCTCAGCCGGAAGGCCAGTGCGAACGAGGCCCCGAACCCGTCCCGGCCAGGTGTTCCTTCTCCCGCCGCTGCGTTCTGCGGCGCAGGAACCGGTGGATGCGGGAGGCCAGGAAGATCAGTATCACCAGGCCGAGGAAGAGCAGGGTCGCGGCGATGACCGCCGCCGCCAGCGGATGGAATATCGCGAACGTGATAATCCCGGCGACGCCGAGGTCCTCGGCCGTGCTCACCGCGATATTGCTGAACGGCTCGGGGGAGGTGTTCACCGCCATCCTGGTGCCCGCCTTCACCAGATGGCTCATCAGCGCCGTGGAACCGCCGACGGCCCCGGCCGCGAGCTCCGGCAGCGAACCGCCCTCTCCGGCCAGCAGCGCCGCCACGACAGCCCCGGCGACCGGCCTGATGACGGTGTGCACCGAGTCCCAGACCGAGTCCACGTACGGGATCCTGTCCGCGACCGTCTCGCACAGGAAGAGCACGGCGGCCACCACGAGCACATCGGTGCGCTGCAGCGACGCGGGCACCTCGTCGCTGACTCCGGTCGCGCCGAAGATGCCGAGCAACAGGACCACCGCATAGGCGTTGATCCCGCTCGCCCAGCCACTTGTGAACACCAGGGGGAGTACGGACACGGACGCGATCGTAACCAGGAGCGTGCCGCTCCGGGTGGGGTCCGGTGCACAGCTCTGAGTATCCGTACCTAGTCGGCGAGATGAGTAGGTACGCGGATGAGCTCCCACCTGCGCAGAGGGAAGAGTGGGGAGCACGGAAGGGGCGCAGCGCCGGTACCGCCGACACGGGGCGGCGGAACGGGTGCCGCACTCCTTCCGGAACGGGGGCGCACGGGGGTGCGCAACGGAGGGCCGCGGACCACGGGGGAAGGCTCTTCGGCAGTACAGGAAGCGCCGGTCGGGCGAGGCTCGGGGGATCGAGCCCGCTCTGTCCCGGCTGCAACAGCTCGTGCTGGCGCCGCTCACCTACGGCTCG
>NZ_JBSFYR010000225.1:0-2611 GCF_053599875.1 Streptomyces sp. NPDC005151
TAGACACACGCCGATCCGGCGTGTGCTCCGGCATATCCGCAGGTCAAACCCCATATTCGCGTACTAGAGCGCCACCTCAACTGCGGAACTCAGGCGTGCGGCGCACACAGAAACGACCTGACAGCCGCCATCTGCTCGAAAGGTGGTCCGGGCGCGCCGGAGCGGCAGGCCACAGCCCGGCCGTCACAGTACTCGGCTCACCGCCGTGGAGGCGTGCGGCGCAGGGCGACGACGGCGAGCTGAAGTTCCTGCCCGTCGTCTCCGAGCGGGCCCGCATCAAGCTGAACCGGATCGCCGCCCGCAAGACCCGCCCGCCCAAGCAGCGCGCCGGCCGTTTGCGCGGCTGCGCGCCTGGTGGAAGTCGAGCGCCATCCTCACCTCCGGGGTGGAGCTCACCGTCATCGAGTCCCTATTCGAGCGCGCCCGCGCCGCGGCCGCCGCGATCCGGGCCCGCGCCGCCGCCGTGGTCGACGTCGGCCGTCGACGTCACCGCGCGCGTATTTCGTGATGAACGGCGGCCGCTGGTACCACCTTCGGCACTGCTGATCCTCCACCGCCACGGCGTCCCCGGGGCGCCGCCGGCCGGTCGGCCAGGTCGGGCTGACTCCATCCCCGAGCCTCACGCAACCGGGTCACGGACTCGGTCACACACTGCCCCGCCTGGCTGCCAGAGGGCTTCGAGGAAGGCTCGGGTGGTCTCGCGCGCGACGGCGGTCGCGGAGCGGATGGTCGTGGCGTCGACGCACATGGTGTCCATCAGGTTCACCCTGGTCTCTGGCTCGTCAATGCCCGGTCCTGCCTACCCGCCCCTCGTGCCCCGCCCAGCGCCCCCTTAACCCGGCAGGGCTCGATTACCTCACCGTCGAACACGCGGAAATCTATGTCGGTCGGAGTAGACATTGGGTAGGGGTGTAGTTATGGTTTCTCTCGTAGCCGAGATCAGCAAGGCCCGGCAGAGACGAACTGGCGGGCAGCAGTACACGCAGTTGCAGTGCGCAGGACGGTGCGGTGGTGGAGTTCCGAAGCCAGAGCGGTTGCAGGACGGCGACGGGACTGACGGCCGGACCGGGTGGCCCGCAGTGATCAGGGGCCGCCGTGAGCAGTAACGCAGTGGCAGTTCAGTAAGTGCAGTTCGCAGGACCAGCAGTGAAGTCAGTGAGCAGCACCTCGGTGAAGGCGTCGGCTGCGGGCGCGCGTGCCGGGAAGTTCGGCAGTGGGGTTCTAAGCCAGAGCAGACGCAGGATGGGCGACGGGGCTGGCTGCCGAAGAGTGGCGCTTACTCAGGTCACCAGCAGTTCGCATCACCAGAAGTACAAGCAGTGCGCAGTACCAGCAGTACGCAGTTCCCGCTTGGCAAGTAGTTCATCCAGAGGGAAAGAACGGAGGAGCCAGGCGCCATCAGGATCGCCCGGGCGGAATCGCTGAGCCCGGGTACCGCAGGACATCGATAGTGAGGTGGTCTCCGGTCAAGCAACCGCGATCCCCGCGTCCCCGACAGCGTCTCGGTCGGGTCTGCGGAAACAGAAGGTCGGCGCAGTACCAGGGCCGGCAGATGGTGTAGCAGTTCCTTCGGGGCCCTGGTGCCATGTGGCACCAGGGCCCCTCCACGCGTTCCACAGAGAGGTGCAATGACAGCAGACGACTCGTTCGGCCGTCTCGACGACGACGACTACCCCGCCTACACCATGGGCCGGGCCGCCGAGATGCTCGGCACCACCCAGGGCTTCCTCCGCGCCATCGGAGACGCCCGCCTCATCACCCCGCTCCGCTCCGCGGGCGGCCACCGACGCTACTCCCGCTACCAACTGCGCATCGCCGCCCGCGCCCGCGAACTCGTCGACCACGGGACCCCCATCGAGGCCGCCTGCCGCATCGTCATCCTCGAAGACCAGCTGGAAGAAGCCCAGCGCATCAACGCGGAATACCGCCGCACCGCCGAACCGTCCGGTCCGCCCGCGGCCTGAGGCAGTGCGCCCGCCGGGGTACCGGCGGGCCCCCGGCAAACCCCAGCCAGGGCGTGACGCGTGGTCATTTCCTCTGGTGACAGGGTGTGTGGGCGTGTAGCGTCTCCGTCAGCTGTCATGGTTCGGAAGTTCCCCTTCGCCCACGTCTTCGGCGTGGGCGTTCTGCTGTGCTGTGCCGCAGGAACCAGGGCGATCACCTCTGCCTTCCGCACGTTGTGGGGGGGCGTTCATCGACTGGAAGGCATGAGACATGGCTACGGGAACTGTGAAGTGGTTCAACGCGGAGAAGGGCTTCGGCTTCATCGCCCAGGACGGCGGCGGCCCGGACGTGTTCGCCCACTACTCCGCGATCAACTCCTCGGGCTTCCGTGAGCTCCAGGAAGGCCAGGCCGTGACGTTCGACGTCACCCAGGGCCAGAAGGGCCCCCAGGCCGAGAACATCAACCTGGCCTGACCTCCTGCCCGAAGGATCGCGCACACCGCGTCCGGTAGCTGCCGTCGCCCGTGCGGGCGGTGCCGTCAGCCGGACAGTGGGACCCCCTCTCGTGCCGGGCGGAAAGAGCCAGTCATGCACAGGATCGGGGTGGGGGGGCGCAGGTTGGGGGCGGCCCCTCTCGGGTGGGGCTTTTGGGTGGGGGGGGCGCTGG
>NZ_JBSFYR010000226.1:0-2537 GCF_053599875.1 Streptomyces sp. NPDC005151
CCTTGCCGGATCGAATGTGTCACCACATCCAACCGTCTCACCAGTTCTGGCCGTGACTAGCAACCCGGTGAACCTTCCCGGTCACAGCACTAGCTGCATAGGCTCGACACCAATGCGGCTGAGACCACGACCGACCTCTGTAGGGGATCCCGAGGTCGACACTGCTGCCTGCTTTGGGTTTCCGGCCCGTACCTCCCGGTCGGCCGGACTGAGTGAGAGGACAAAGATCTGCTGTGAAGGCGTGCGGAGTGTCCAGGGCCGAGAAGGAAGTCGCCCTGCTGGAGTTGCCCGAACCGTCATCTCCCGGGCCCGGTCAGATCCTGGTGGCGGTTGAGGCGGCCGGGGTCGGCCCGTGGGACCAACTGCTAAACGGCGCTGGCTGGGACGTGGGGCTGCGCCCCCCGGCGGCGCTGGGAGTGGAGGGCGCGGGCAAGGTGCTGGCCGTCGGCGCGGGTGTCACCGGGTTTGCCGTAGGCGACCGGGTGCTCGCACACGAGGCCCCGCTGCCCGGGGGAAGCGGCTTCTGGGCCGAACGCGTTCTGATCAACGCGGATCACGCGGCAGCCTGCCCACCCGGGCTGGACGCCGTGCACGCGGCGGCGCTGCCGGTCAACGGACTCACCGCGTTGCAGGCCCTGGAGAAGCTGGACCTCAGCCGAGGACAGCGGCTCCTGATTACCAACGGAGGCGGGGCCACCGGAGCCCTGGCCATCCAGCTCGCCGCGGCCAAGGGCATCGAGGTGACCGCGACCGCGTCTACTGCCGCCGTAGAGCGCCTGCTTGGTCTGGGAGCGATGGAGGTCGTCGACTACCACGACCCGAACTGGTCGGCCAGGGTACGCGGCGGGTTCGACGCCGCCCTCATCATCGCCACCAGCACGGCGGACGCCTCCCTGCCTTTGGTGCGGGACGGCGGCCGACTGTGCTCCCTGACCTCGGACGCGCCTCCGGAGGAACGAGGCATCACGAGTTGGGACCTCTACGTCGAGCCCAACGCCGCGCAGCTTGTCCAGCTGGCGGAGCAGGCCGCCGCGGGAACCTTGAAACTCGCACCGGAACCCCTGCCGCTGAGCGAGGGACCGGCTGCGTTCGCCCGGGTGGTTACCGGACGGGCCGGCGGTAAGAAGATCGTGCTCACCCGAGCATGACCCGACCGGGCACCGCCCGATCCCGATGCTGGGCCACGGTGCCCGCCAGGCGCGATCGAGAAGTCGTCAGGCCGAGGGTGGGCGACCGAGGAGGTGCTGGCGAGGTTTGCTCACGCCGGGGCCGCGCCGCGGCCGCCACGGACCGCTGACCGTCCAGGAACGCACGAAGGCCCCCGCAGCCATTCGAGCTGGCTGCGGGCGCCCACGTATGAGGGTACGGCCCTTCGTTGTGCAGAGCCGCACCTACTGGCTGCGGTCCCACCGGATCGGGTACGACACCGTCGGCGTCGTCCGCGTGGCTTCGTAGGTGAGAAGCGACAGCGGTTGTTCGCGAGTTTAGGCAGCACTTGTCGATCACAGGACCGGGAAATGTCGACGAGAAGTGACAGCGGCTGGTCCTCTCGATCAGCTCCAGGTCATGTTGATCGCGCCGTCGAAGTTGACGTATCCGGCCCATTGGAAGGCGTTGGCCATGGGGGCGTTGCCGGGGTCGGCGGGGTCGGGTTCTCGCGGGCGATCCACCCGAGGAATTCGTCGGCCAGGCTCTCCAGCGTCCTGCCGTGGCGCGCCACCACATACCACGTGTCGAGGTGGTCCCCGGGGTTGTGCGGGTTGAGCGCCCCACACCGCAGACCGGCCGTGTCGAACTGGCCGCCCAGGCAGACGGCGCCGTTCGCACCGGTCCACGTCCAGACGAGCACTCCCTTGTGCCACAGCACGTCGACGGGTGCGGCCACGCAGAAGTCCGCCGGTTCCGGGGCTGTGGAAGGCCACGTCGCCACCCGCTCGGCAAGCCGCTCCACGACCGGCCGCCACGCGTCGTCGAGCTCCCAGTCCACGAGGTACTCCTCGAATGCGTTCACCGGTCCAGTGTGCGGCAGCCCGGTCAGGCCGATTCCTGCGAGGCGGCGGCATCTTGCGCGGCTCCGGCCACGCAGAGGTCAACGCCGCCTTCACCGTTCGAAGAGGCCCACCTCGTACTTGCGCTGCAGAGCCCCGGTACGACAGCCCCACACGCGCATCGCGGCGGATCGCCGCGTGCAACTCGACCTTGGATTCCGCGGGCGTTGTCACGTTGTTGGGTGTGTGGGTGTCTGACGGTGTGTCGGGGTGTGGTGGGGCCGGGTGCCGGCCCTGGGCTCAGGCCGCGGCAGGCCGGCCGGTGACGCCGGGGATCTGCTCCCAGATGGTGAAGCGGACGGTCATTTCGGCGCGGTGTTGGGTGCCGGTCATCAGGTGGCGGCGGGGCCGGAAGGGGGGTGAGATGCCGCTGAACGCGGACAGGAACCGCTGTGCGGCGCCCACGCTGCGGAAGCCTTTCATCGCCCGTTCGCGTTGCCGGGTGGGCTGATGACTGTTCTCGGCCCGGTTGTTCAGGCCCTTGTGGGA
>NZ_JBSFYR010000227.1:0-2534 GCF_053599875.1 Streptomyces sp. NPDC005151
ACCCGGACGACATGACCACAGATCCTGCCGCACCCACCCACTACCTGTCACATCATCAGACGCGAAGCCCGCCACCGACCTACTGAATGCTTACGGTCGAGGAGCGCCTCGGCGGCGCATCGATTTTGTCGTGCCCGCAGCTTGATCACCCGCGGGCGTGCTGATCCCGCAGAGAGCAGGCGACGATGGATAAAGGCTTCGAACTCCGGGGAACTCACGAAAAAGGAGAGGGTGTTTTCGTCACCCGGCCTTTCCAGATCGATGAGACGGTGATGGTTGGTGTCATCGACCGTGAACTGGACCGCAATCACTCCCACGCCTCCCAGGTCAGTGCGGAACGTTTCGTGTTACACGGCGGGCTCGTCTCGAAGGTGAACCACTCGTGTGAACCGAACTGCGGGATCCGCCTCAATGCCAGTGGTGCTCACGACTTCGTCGCCCGCGCGCCCATCGCCGTAGGCGACGAGATCACTTTTGACTATGCGATGCGGAACTACTCGGTCGACTACTTCGCCGCCCGCTGCCGGTGCGGCTCGCGCCGCTGCCGTGGCCGTATCACCGGCTGGCGGGATCTACCGGCCCAACGCAAAGCGGACTACGACGGCTTTGTCGCCCCCTACCTCATCAAGATCGACCAGGCCCATACGGCCCTGGCCCCGATTCGGGCCACCTCTGCGGGAGAATCGGCCGGTGACCACTGACCCCACCACGGCCGCGTTGCCGGGGCCGGCGGGGTCAGTGGCCGCGCTTGAGGCGGGTCGGCTTGGTGATGGGGGTGACGTTGCCCTTGGCCTTGGCCTCGGCCTTGCGGGCCAAGGGGTACTTGTACCGCTATGACCAGTGAGCGGGTGCGGTGGCCGGCTGTCGTGGACCGGGCGCGGGAGATCGTGGAGGGTTACGAGGGCGGCGCCACGCTGCGGCAGGTGATGCACCGGCTCGCCTCCGAGGGGGTGCTGCCGCACACGCCGTCGATGTACCGGCGGCTGTCGTCCCGGCCGGGGACCGGCTGCTCCTCGCACGCGCCCGCGTGACCGTGTGCCGGTACTGGTAGTAGCCCCGGAGCGGGAGCTCACCCTGCTCCCGCTCCGGGCAGCGCTCAGCCCACTCCCGCGAGTTCCAGCGCGCGGTTCAGACGGGACCCGGACCGATCCCGGGCGCGGTCCGCTCCTGCGGTACGGATCTCCCGGAGTTCGGAGCCGCTCTGGAGAAGGTCCAGGGCTCGCTCACGGACGGGTGCCAACTCATTGACGACCGCTTCGGCCACGGACTCCTTGAGCTCGCGGTAGGTCGCGATGCCAGCGGCGGCGGCGGCAGGGGTCGTGTCGGTGCACGCGGCCAGGATCTCCAGCAGATTGGCGACGCCGGGCTGCTCCTGCGGGTCGTAGGCGACCCGGCTCAACCCGTCCGTCACGGCACGCCGGAACTTGCGGCGGACGACGGCCGGATCATCCAGGACGTAAACGATACCGTCCCGTTCCAGGGACGACTTCGACATCTTCTTGGCCGGGTTCGCCAGATCTCGGATCCGGGCACCCGCCGTGGGCAGAACCGCCTCGGGGACCACGAAAACCTCGCCGTATGTCGAGTTGAACCGACGCGCCAGGGTGCGAGCAAGTTCCACGTGCTGGTTCTGGTCGTTGCCGACCGGGACTTCTGTCGTACCGTGCAGCAGGATGTCCGCCGCCATGAGCACCGGGTAAGTGAGCAGACCCAGGCGCACCGAGCTGTTGCCGTCGGACTTCTCCTTGAACTGCACCATGCGCCTGGCCTCTCCGAAGGTGCAGGTGCACTCCAGCAGCCATGAAAGCGCCATGTGTTCATGGATGAGGTCGGATTGCACGAACATGCTCTCGGCTGGGACTCCGGACGCGATGAGGATCGCGAGCTGGTGCTCGGTCAGCTTCCGCAGGCGATCCGGCTCATGGGGGGTCGTCATGGCATGCAGATTGCTGACGAAGTAGAGGTCCCCCAGGCCCGGTTCCCTGGCCCAGCGCCGAACGGCTCCCAGGTAGTTGCCCAGGTGTGCTTCACCCGAGGGGGTGATTCCCGACAGTCTGATCATCACTTGCTCCCTTACGAGATCTTCGCCAGGGCCCGTGGAGTGATCGACCGCCATAGCCAACCACCACGCGGGGTGGCTGGCCTGTTAGAAGAGGGCAACAGGAGTCAGACCCGCAGGAAAGCGGGCCACCACGATTGACTTCTGTTGCACATAGCACCAGAGGCTAGCAGCAAGGAGATCGTGGAAGTGGTGCTCTGCGGGCCAGCCAGTTTGCGATCTCTCGGTCTGGTGTCAGTGGTGGTGAGAGTCAGTGGTGAGGGGCGGGGTTGTGGTGTTCTGCTGCTGGTCAGTGGGTTGTCGGTGGTGGGCTGTCACTGTCATGGGGTGAGAGACCGGGGTCGGTTTTGCTGTCGTGGGGTGTTATCTCGTGGCGGGTGGGGGGCGTCGATTAATTAATGGGGTGTGTTGCGTCATCCTGGCGTTGATGTTGCGTGCATGACATATGTGGCGAGTTGGCTGGGGTCGATGAGTC
>NZ_JBSFYR010000228.1:0-2527 GCF_053599875.1 Streptomyces sp. NPDC005151
TAGGCGTAGGAACCTCGATCTTCTCAAACTCGAAGCGCACCTGTCGTCGTATCAGCTACCGGACACCGCCACTACCTGCGGATTCGGGTCTGAGGGGTCGCCCGCGGCGCGGAAGCGCAGTTTCCCGGCACTCAGAACAGTGAAGTCCGGGGCGCTGGGGCCGGGCGTGTCCTCGTGGATGGGGCACAGGATGGGCGAGATGACCAGCAGCGGTGTGGTGGGGTGGCCGTCGCGGACGGTGTCGAGGAAGCCGTGGACAGCCGGGGTGAAGGCGCGCAGGCGCATCAGGTCGGTGTTGACCAGGTTGATGCCGATCTTGATGCTGACCAGGTCTGCGGGGGTGTCACGCAGGGCGCGTGCGGTGAACGGGTCGAGCAGGGCGCTGCCGCCCAGCCCCAGGTTGACCAGCTCCACGCCGCCGAAAGAGGCGGCGAGTGCGGGCCAGGTGGTGGTGGGGCTTGCGGCGTCGGAGCCGTGGCTGATCAAACTGCCGTGGTGCAGCCACACCTTGCGGCCCCGATCCGGCACCGGCTCGACGGGGGAATCGGTGCGCAGGGCGACCAGTTCGGTGGTCTCGTTGTGCGGCAGCCAGATCTCGACGTCCTTCGCGTCGGCGGGCAGATCGGTGAAACGAAGGGTGCCGACCGGGCCTGGATGGGTTGCGGCGGATCCGGTGGCCATGTCGATGGTCAGGACGTTGCCGCCGGTCACGCCGGCCTGGCCGGCCAGGCGGCCGTCGACGAGCAGGTCGTACACACCGTCCGGGCGGGGCGGGGCGCCCACGTAGACGCGTTTGGTGGGCAGCGTGTCCAGCTCCACGACCGTGGCCCGGGTGCGGAAGACCAGCCGCACGCCGGAGGGCTGGGCCTCCGCCATGGCCAGTTGGCCGTCGGCGCACTGGGCGCGGGCCTGGGCCGGTAGCCGGTGCGGCAGCACACCGTGCTCGGTGCGCTCCAGATCGAGGGCGCCGCGCAGGATGTCCGCGGTGAGGGGCGTGGTGATCAGGTTGTGGTTGGTGTTCATTGTCCGATACCTGCCCAAGTCTGCACGTCTGATCTGTCACGAAATGTCGGCGAGCCGTCATCACATGGGCCGGCGGCCGGTGGTATCCGGCTGGTGGCGGGGGCGCGTCAGGGCTCGGGCCAGTTCCTCAGCAGGGCGTCGAGAGCGCCCAAGACCCATGACCAGGTCTCCTGCGAGTCGGGGGCACTGTGGCTGAAGCCTCCGCCCATCTCCAGGCTGACGTAGCCGTGGAAGACACTGCCCAGCAGCCGCACCGCGTGGGTCTGGTCCGGCTCCGTCAGGTCGTAGCCGCGCAGAATCGCCCGCGTCATCTGCGCGTGCCGACCGCCGGCGCTGGCAGCCGCCGTCTCCGGGTCGAGCCTGAGCTGCGCTGCGGCGTAGCGGCCGGGGTGCTCCCGGGCGTAATCGCGGTAGGCGTTCGCGAAGGCCGCCAGGGCGTCCTTGCCGGCCCGCCCGGCCAGGGCCGCAGCGACCCGGTCAGCGAGTTCCGCCAGAGCCAGCAGGGCGATCCTGGTCTTGAGGTCCTGGGAGTTCTTGAGGTGCGAGTACAGACTCGCATCCTTGACGCCGAACCGCCGGGCGAGCGCCGAGAGGGTCACCTTGTCGAAGCCGACCTCGTCGGCCAGTTCCGCCCCCGCCTGCGTCAGACGTTCCGCGGTCAGCCCAGCTCTTGCCATGACCACCCTTCCATCAACCGGTATCGCCTAAGCATTTACCTAACCCTATTAGGCAATTTACCTTACCCGCTCTGAAACCGCTGGCTGAGCAGGCGATCCGTACCGCGTTCGTGAACGGCACCAAGGGCGAGGCGAAGCGCCTGTCGGTCCCACGGGGACCTGGCCGACCGGCCATGGGACGACCTGGACTTCCTCGGCCGGCGGGGCCCCAGGCCCCCGACCGCGCCTACCTCGTGACCGAGCTGGATGGCTGCCTGAAGGCCCTCGCGCTGCGCAGCCCCAGCCCCGCCTCCTGCCAGATGCGGCGCAGCATGTGCTCGCTGTGCGTGACCACCCACACCGGGGGCGTCTCCCTGATGGTCGCGCCGAAGGCGGGGAAAGCCGGACAGCAGGGCAACTCGGTGGGCGCCTGCATATGCAGCGACCTCGCCTGAGATGCCATCTCGTCCCCGCCAATCACCCGCAGCAGACAGCCGGCTCCACGGCCCCGAAGCTCCAGGCAACCGTAGAAGGGCCGGCAGCAAGATCGCAGAAAGTGGCCGCTGATGCCCCGAACGACCGCACCAGCCCACCTTGAGCCCGCAGCGCACCGCAGAGGGACGGCTTCCGCCCCACCGGGACCAGCCCATGCATGCGAAGGTCACCCGACAGGCTCTCAGAACCCAACACCTACGATTGGCTTCACAGCAGCAAGAACAAGGGGGCAGATGGCCAACACGGCGGACGATGAATCGTAAGCTTGTGATTTGAGGTTCGACCCGCGGCTGGTGCTGTGCCCGGTTGCGGGTTTCGCCGTTCCGCGGACAGCAGTACGGCCTTTGCGTGAT
>NZ_JBSFYR010000229.1:0-2466 GCF_053599875.1 Streptomyces sp. NPDC005151
CTGCACCCCACCAGCGCCCCGACCGCCCCATCCAGCGATCAACAAGACACGCGTTCGCATTCCCCGGCTCCGCCGGGCAGAACAGCACTGCGAGCGCTCCGCGCCCGAGACGATCCGACACCGCGACGCTCCGCGTCGCCGCCAGGGGATGCGATTCCTCCCGATGGCTGAAGCCACGGGATTCTTTGCAAGGATCAGTTGAACCCGGGGCGGACCGGTCCCGGGGGCGAGGACCGGCACTTACGACTCGGTCCGCGATTGAGGTCGGGGCGTGCTGGCCTGGCGGTTCGGCTGGTGGTTGATCAGCAGGCCGCCTGCCGGGCGAGCACGAGTTCGGTGCTCGGCTTGCGGCGCGTCGGCCGGCGGGCTGAGCGGTCCGAGACCAGTGAGGCGATCGCGACGTGGGTTTCGGCGTAGTCCTCGCGGGGGCCGGTGTGGCGCTGGAGCGGGCGCCACTGGCGCAGTTCGGCGTTGGCGTGCTCGACGCAGATCCGGGCTGATGACTGCCGTCGGCGCGTCTCCCGCCAGGCGTACTGCTCGCCGAGCGGCGCATCGTCCTTCTGCTTCTTGGGCGGGGCACTGATCTGGTCGGGGAACTCGTTGGCCAGCCCCCGGTAGCCCTCGTCGACCTCGGCTGTCGCCTTCGGGTGGAGTCGGAACTGCTCGGCGATGCCTTCGGTGCGCATCGCGGTCTGGTCGTGCATGCGGCCCGGGCGGTCTGCACCCGACCACAGCAAGCGGCCATGGCCGTCGCTGATGGTGGTGGTCTTGATGGTGTTCTGCCTCTTCTTGCCAGAGACGAAGGCCCGCCGTCCGGGCTGGTTGGCCTGCGGGCGGCGGACCTGGGTCTCGGCGCCGTCGATCCGCAGCCGGATCCCCTCGGCCTCGGCGTAGGCGAACACGTCCGCCAGGGTGCGCAGCCGAATATCGGGGCGGTCGGGGACGGCGAAGCCGCGCGCCGCTAGCAGCGGGCGGATCTCGCCGATGGCGCGGGAGATCGTGGAGCGGGCGGTGCCGTATAGCTCGGCGAGCGCGGCATGTGGCAAGCCGGTGCGCAGGTGGACCAGGGTGACGAGCAGGCGGTCGGTGAAGACCAGGTCGTGCTTCGGCCCGGCTCCGGCCTCTCGCTGCCGCTGGGCACCACGCCGCTCGTGGAGCTCCGACTCACACTGGGCGAGCCACGGGTCGGCCAACTCTTCGATCAAATCGCCGAGATGTGAACGCGAGACGCCGCAGAAGGCAGGATGGGTCAAGGCCGCACGGGCCCACTTCTTGGTCACACTCGATCGGCCAGGCGAAGCACTGCATCCAGTCCGCGACACGAACCGGGAGTGGCTCGACCGGGCAGCACATACGAGCGCAGTCCCGCCCCGGCCGCGCCGCCATCCTTCGCGGGATGGTCACCGACCATCAGCGTCTCCTCCGGGGCGACACCCAGTTCACGGCAGGCATGCTGAAACAGCAACGGGTCCGGTTTCTCCGTGTCGTGTTCGTAAGAGTGCACCCCGGACGAAAAGTAGTGGTCAAGGCCGTGATGGGCGAAGGTGGCCCGCAGATCCCAGCCCACATCACTGACGACCCCCAGAACCATGCCGCTCCGAGTCAGTCGGACCAGTGTGGACTCGGTGTCTGCGTAAGGCACCCAATGCTCAGGGGCCTGCAGTTGCTCATAGAGCACGTCGGCGACTGGTGCCAGCTCGGGAACCGAGGCATACCAGGTGGTGAAGGCATGGCGATGTGCTCTTGAGGACACGTCGCGGCCGCGCTGGACCTCGACCACGTCGGGGTCCGACAGGCCGGTTTCGAGCCCGCTCAACATGACGTCCATCGCCGCGTCGTCCACGGGTTCGGTCATCGCCGCTCGGATCCGATCTGCATACGCACCGATCTGGAACAGGGTGCCGGAGAAGTCGAAGAGGACCGCCCGCACAGCCAGCGGCGCCTGCGAGGTGACACTGGAGCGGATGGGCCCTTCAGGCCCGCAGGCAGGGAGACGAGTCATTTGATCTTCCTACCGCAGGCCGGACGAGAATGGCCAGGTCTATCGCGGACCAAGTCGTTAGAACTCCTAACGAAATGATCTTCGAGGTGATTGGATCACTCCGGGACTGAAGATCCGGGGGTGTGGGGTGGCTCGACCGAAGCCGTGAAATGTCGATGATGAGCTGTGGGCGGTGATCGAGCCGCTGCTGCCGAGGGTGGAACGCCGGACTCGCAATCCCGGGAGGAAGCGGCATCCGGACCGGTTGGTGTTCCAGGGCATCTTGCTTCGTACTGCACACCGGGATCGCCTGGGAGCACCTGCCACAGGAACTCGGCTTCGGCTCCGGTATGACGTGCTGGCGCCGCTTGGCCGAGTGGACCGAGGCCGGTGAATCGTTCCGGGTTCGGTAGAGACTCTAAGTTGTGGCTGTGACCAGCGGTTTTGGCTGGTTCTGGAGGTAGTAGGTGGCTTCGTACTCGGCG
>NZ_JBSFYR010000230.1:0-2421 GCF_053599875.1 Streptomyces sp. NPDC005151
GAGTGAAGTAGACCGCCGACGAGGTGCCTCCGGCTGAGGTCCTTTTCCGACGGTCCCTTCCCGAACCGGGCGGGCGGCTTTCACCGCACCCGGCTCTCCAGCGGTCATTTCCGGGTGGTGGCTGTGCCCCGTCCCGCGTGGATGTCCTGGTGGCAACGGTCGCAGACCACGAGGGTCTTGCGTTTCCGCATGGCCATCAGGTGCGCCCACGGGGGCCGTTCCGGCCGCCCCGGCTTGGTGAGGTCGGCGAGTTTGCGGACGTGGTGGACCTGTAGCCCGGTGCGTCCCTCGCACATCTCGCACTGCCCGGCGAGGAGCCGATGGATCAGCTCGTTGCGTCGGGCGGTGGCCATGACGGGCCGGCGGTCGGTGATGACAGCGGTGCGCTGCCGTTTGAGGGGGATCCCGCCGAAGCGGGCGATCAGTGGCTTCCTGCCCCTGTCGCGCTGCACTGTGACCTGGAAGCAGGTCCGCCGGCCCTCGGGGGTGTCGATGGTCGCCTTGTATCTGCGGGCCATCTTCGCGACGGCCGACTTGTGCTTCCCGGCCAGGGTCTTGAGCATCGAGGTCTCCATGACCCAACGCAGCGGTGCCAGGCGGAACACGTCCTGGGCAAGCAGGTAGTACTGGACGAACCCGCGATACTCGGACCCGTACTTGGCGACGATGGTGAAGTCCTCGTCGTGCAGCAGCGGGCCGCGCTGAGCGGGTTTTCCCTTGCTCATGTAGCGGGCGCATCTGTCCCGGATCACGGTCCTGGGCACGAACAGGCCGATCGCGCCGTTGACCGCCCGACGGTTCCGGGTGATCTTCGTGTCGGCGTGCTGTGCTCTGATCTCGTAGCCGAGGAAGTGCGCCGCCTGGCTGGTGGCGTGGGTGATCAGGGTCTTGGGCTCGGACAGTTCCAGTTTGAGCTCGTCGTGCAGGAACGTCCGGATCCTGGCCTTGATCTCCTCGGCTTCGTGCTTGGGACCGGCGAACCCGAGCAGGAAGTCGTCGCAGTACCGCACGTACCGAAGCCGCCGGTAGCCGGGATCGTTCGGGTCCTGGCTCGGCAGGGTGCGGCGTTCGCGCCGCAGCGCGAGCACCGCCTCCCGGTCGCCGTGCCGGGTCGCCCGTCTGATCCGGTTCTCGACGTTCTGGTACGCGGGGTGCTTGCCCCGACGCCTGCCCCGGCCGTAGTCCGGTATGAGCTGCTGTTCAACGAACCGGTCGAAGCGGTCCAGGTAGATATTGGACATGACGGGTGAGGCGATCCCGCCCTGCGGACAGCCGCTGAGCGTGTCGTGCCACCGCCAGTCCTCCAAGTACCCGGCCTTGAGCATCCGTTCGATCAATTGCAGGAACCGGCCGTCATGGATGGTCTCCGCCAGCGTCGAGAGCAGAAAATCATGATCAAGACTCCCGAAGCAGTCGGAGATGTCTCCTTCGATGAACCAGTGCGTTCCCTTCCATACCTCCACCACCTCGCTCAGCGCGGTGTGGCAGCCCCGTGCGGGGCGGAAACCATGGGAGTGATCGCTGAACGTCGGTTCGTAGTACGCCTCAAGCAGCAGGCGCACCACCTCCGCGACGATCTTGTCGCTCCACGGCGGCATGCCCAACGGGCGCTTCCCGGTCTTCTTCGGGATGTAGACCCGTCTGGCCGGGGACCACCGGTAGGACTCCGCACGCAGAGCCCCGATGATCCGGTCGATCTTGGCCAAGGACATGCCGTCCACGGTCTCGCTGGTGACCCCCGGCGTCATCGCACCCTTGTTGGCGTAGATGCGCCCGTAGGCCAGCAGGAACAACTCCTTGTTGAACAGCTGCCGGTACAGCCTCTCCAACGGCAGGCCGCGCCTGCCGCGTTCCCGGATGACGCCCAGCACGGTTTCAGCGCTCTGCATTTCGCATCCCTCCCCGCCTGTACGTCTTGATCACCTGTGCCCCTTCGCCCTGCGGTCCGGCTTTCCCGGCCTCCTTGGCAGGTCGTCACTCCTGCGACTACTACGGGCACTCCGTCGCCATAGGGCTCGCGCCCCGTAGGCGATCCCGCGGTACGTCCTCGCTGTACGTATCGAGCACGACGTAGGCCGCCCACTCATCCCCTTGACCACCCTCGCTGGGCGGCGATCCACGCCGTGGAGGTTGCCCAGGCCCACGGTTCCGGCCCGGACACGGCGCGACGTCGGTTACAGGCGTCATTCCGACGGTGCGTCACTTTCACTCTGGGGATTGGGCTTCAAGCAATCCAGCCTTGGCCATATCGCGCGGGTCTCGCGGTACCACGCCCTGAACGCCTCCGAGACGTCCACCGCTTCCCTGACATGCTGTTGTCCCCTTCAGCTTTCGCCTCCAGGTAGGTCAGGCGACCCAAGAACCTCCCTCCAAGTTCCTCCCGACTGCGTCGGGGATACAGCGAAGCGCCTCACGGCGCAC
>NZ_JBSFYR010000231.1:0-2367 GCF_053599875.1 Streptomyces sp. NPDC005151
CATCTGGGACCACGTCACCGGAGTCGTCGGCACGGCCGCAACGGCCTGACCCAGGGCTGACACCCGAGCCGACCACGCCCTGGCACGCCATCAGGCCCTCGCACACCCAACAACGTGACAACGCCCTTCCACCTCCTGGAAGCTCTCCCAGTCCGGAAGGTTGATGGCAACCAGGACCTCGCCATCGTGCGGGTGGCTGTTCGGTGTGCAAGCGGCGATCAGCTCGGACATGGTGACCTCCCGGTTCGAGGCGGCCGGGGATAGTTGAGGCCCGGCCGCGCCTGGCAGCCGGGTCTGCTGACGCGGCAGCGGTGTGGGCTCCCTTACGGTCGGGTGAGAATTTCGGCTCCGTTGTCGGTGATGGCGATGGTGTGCTCGCTGTGCGCGGTCCGGCAGCCCGTCGCGCTGCGCAGCGTCCAACCGTCGGCGTCGGTGACGAGTGTGGCAGTGTCGGCCATGACCCAGGGCTCCAGGGCGAGCAGCAGTCCGGGGCGCAACTTGTATCCGCGGCCAGGCCGTCCGGTGTTCGCGACGTGTGGGTCCTGGTGCATGGTCGAGCCGATGCCGTGGCCTCCGAACTCGGTGTTGATCGGGTAGCCCGCCTTGCTGAGGACCGTGCCGATGGCGTGGGAGAGGTCGCCGATGCGCGCCCCAGGCTTGGCGGCGGCGATGCCGGCGGCGAGTGCACGTTCGGTCGTCTCGATCATCGCGACGCTCTCCGCTGGCCTGGCCTTGCCCACCAGAAAGCTGATCGCGGCGTCCGCGGCCACCCCGCCCCTGGCTACAGCGAGGTCGAGAGTCAGCAGATCCCCGTCTGCCAGCGTGTAGTTGTGAGGCCGCCCATGGAGCACTCCGTCGTTGACGGCCGTGCAGATGTAGTGCCCGAACGGGCCGCGCCCGAAGGAAGGCGCGTAGTCGACGTAGCAGGACTGCGCTCCCGCCTCGGTGATCATCTCCTTGGCCCACTGGTCGATGTCCAGCAGGTTCGTCCCGACCGTGCTGCGCTGCTTCAGCGTGTGCAGGATGTTTCCGACCAGGGCGCCGGTGTCCCTCGCCCGCTCAAGCCGCGCGGAGTTCAGGATCTCAATCATGGGGGACCTCTCATGTACGTCCAATAACTATCCCGGTCTAACTGTACCGGTATTAGAATGGGGTCATGGTCAGGTTGCCGCTCACCCCCGCCGAGGTAGAACGCGGACAGCGCCTTGGCGCGCTGCTCCGCCGAGCCCGGGGCTGCCGCTCGATGCTGGACGTGGCGCTCGCTTCGCACATCTCGCCGGAAACTCTGCGGAAGATCGAATCCGGCCGTGTGGCTACCCCCGCCTTCCCGACCATCGCAGCGATCGCCGACACCCTCGGCCTGTCTCTCGACGCCGTCTGGGCCGAGATTAGCCAGGCGGAGCGAACCGCCGAGGATCAGTCGGTCCTGCCTGTCACACGGCATCCATCGCTGGTTTCGTAACGCCGCACTCAGAGAGTCAGCGGTTCACTGACCGTGCTGTGCCGGTACGCCTGCGCGCACGCTGATCACCTCGTCGACCAGCCCGAGCACCGCCTCGCGGACCTCGGCGGCTACACCGACCTGGCCGCCTGTCGGCTCCGTCGCTTCCTGCCCGAAGGGCGCGAGCGCCCACCGAAGGCCGACCAGATGCTTGGTGAACACCAAGCCGTCCATGCCTGCGACCAGGCGGTTGCAGGCAGGCCGTGACCTAGGTGTACTTGGTCATGACGTTGGTGACAGTCGGCTGATCGGGGGCTGGCCGCCGAGCGCGGTGGGACTGTAAAACGTTCGGCTCTGTTCCGTAGTCGGTGGTGACGGTGCGTTCTCTTTATTGGAGGAGGATGCGGTGGCGGAGGAGGTCGAATCCGGCTCGGCCGTGCATCTGCCGCATGATCTTCTTCGTGCGGGTGTTGACGCCTTCGGTGCGGCCGTTGTGGTGGGGCAGGGTGAGGCCGGCGTTCACAGCGGCACGGTCGAGTTCCAGGCCGTTGCAGAAGCTGTGCAGGTGGGGCAGGTTGGTGGCGCGGACATCGACGATCCACTGGGTGAGCTTGTTGTCGTTGGCCTGGGCCGGGGTCAGGAGGGCGCCGAAATCGCCCGTGAGTCGGGCGAGTGCGGTCATCTCCGGGCAGGCAGCTGTGAGGATGCCGAGCAGGTCGGTGTCCTTGGTCCACAGGTGCTCGGGGCGGGTGAGCAGGAGCCGGGTGAGGCGGCGTGGGGTTGTCACGGGGCGGTCGCCTTCGGCGCGGCCTTGGTTGAGGTAGCGGACCAGCAGGCACTGTCACGTTGGCTGACCGGGTGGGATGATCTTCGTGTTGATCATGCTGGGAAGGGGATCGCTGGTGTCGTCTGTGCCGCCGTCGTAC
>NZ_JBSFYR010000232.1:0-2364 GCF_053599875.1 Streptomyces sp. NPDC005151
GTCACCGGCCACTACTTTGGGAATCTCGGTTGATTTCTTTTCCTGCGGTTACTTAGATGTTTCAGTTCACCGCGTTCGCTTCGCATGGCCTATGTATTCAGCCATGGATACTCCAAAAGGAGTGGGTTTCCCCATTCGGACATCTACGGATCAAAGCTTGTTTGCCAGCTCCCCGTAGCTTTTCGCAGGCTACCGCGTCCTTCATCGCCTGTGATCGCCAAGGCATCCACCACATGCACTTGTTCGCTTGACCCTATAACGAGTCTGTCTCGCGACAGTCGCTACAGGTTGAGTTCTCGCGTTGTGCCGTATTCCAATTGAGTCAAACATAGAGTTCGAATCATCTTGAGATACATCGATACAATCACAACCCGGATAGTTTCCACGTCCATCTCAAGACGCTTCCGCTATCCAAATTACTTACTTCTTCCAGATTGTTAAAGAACGACAGCCGATATCTGTTGATATCCTCTGACTGGCTCAATCGCCAATGACAAAGACTCGAACAATCGTCATTCGAATGTTTGTCATTGAAGATTGGTGGAGGCAGACGGGATCGAACCGACGACCCCCTGCTTGCAAAGCAGGTGCTCTCCCAGCTGAGCTATGCCCCCATGAGTACAGATTTGCCTCAGGGTGTACCGCCACACAAGACGGTGGTGGGTCTGGTTGGATTCGAACCAACGACCCCCGCCTTATCAAGACGGTGCTCTAACCGACTGAGCTACAGACCCCTGAGTCTGTCTTTAAATTTACAGCCGATAAGCGTGAGCGCTCAACTTTGCGAGATAGCTCTGGAAAGGAGGTGATCCAGCCGCACCTTCCGATACGGCTACCTTGTTACGACTTCACCCCAGTCATGAATCCTACCGTGGTGACCGTCCTCCTTGCGGTTAGACTAGCCACTTCTGGTAAAACCCACTCCCATGGTGTGACGGGCGGTGTGTACAAGACCCGGGAACGTATTCACCGCGGCATGCTGATCCGCGATTACTAGCGATTCCAGCTTCATGCACTCGAGTTGCAGAGTGCAATCCGGACTACGATCGGTTTTCTGGGATTAGCTCCCCCTCGCGGGTTGGCAACCCTCTGTTCCGACCATTGTATGACGTGTGAAGCCCTACCCATAAGGGCCATGAGGACTTGACGTCATCCCCACCTTCCTCCGGTTTGTCACCGGCAGTCTCCTTAGAGTGCTCTTGCGTAGCAACTAAGGACAAGGGTTGCGCTCGTTGCGGGACTTAACCCAACATCTCACGACACGAGCTGACGACAGCCATGCAGCACCTGTGCGCCGGTTCTCTTTCGAGCACTCCCACCTCTCAGCGGGATTCCGACCATGTCAAGGGTAGGTAAGGTTTTTCGCGTTGCATCGAATTAATCCACATCATCCACCGCTTGTGCGGGTCCCCGTCAATTCCTTTGAGTTTTAATCTTGCGACCGTACTCCCCAGGCGGTCAACTTCACGCGTTAGCTACGTTACTAAGGAAATGAATCCCCAACAACTAGTTGACATCGTTTAGGGCGTGGACTACCAGGGTATCTAATCCTGTTTGCTCCCCACGCTTTCGTGCATGAGCGTCAGTATTGGCCCAGGGGGCTGCCTTCGCCATCGGTATTCCTCCACATCTCTACGCATTTCACTGCTACACGTGGAATTCTACCCCCCTCTGCCATACTCTAGCCTGCCAGTCACCAATGCAGTTCCCAGGTTGAGCCCGGGGATTTCACATCGGTCTTAGCAAACCGCCTGCGCACGCTTTACGCCCAGTAATTCCGATTAACGCTCGCACCCTACGTATTACCGCGGCTGCTGGCACGTAGTTAGCCGGTGCTTATTCTTCCGGTACCGTCATCCCCCGACTGTATTAGAGCCAAGGATTTCTTTCCGGACAAAAGTGCTTTACAACCCGAAGGCCTTCTTCACACACGCGGCATTGCTGGATCAGGCTTTCGCCCATTGTCCAAAATTCCCCACTGCTGCCTCCCGTAGGAGTCTGGGCCGTGTCTCAGTCCCAGTGTGGCTGGTCGTCCTCTCAGACCAGCTACTGATCGTCGCCTTGGTAGGCCTTTACCCCACCAACTAGCTAATCAGCCATCGGCCAACCCTATAGCGCGAGGCCCGAAGGTCCCCCGCTTTCATCCGTAGATCGTATGCGGTATTAATCCGGCTTTCGCCGGGCTATCCCCCACTACAGGACATGTTCCGATGTATTACTCACCCGTTCGCCACTCGCCACCAGGTGCAAGCACCCGTGCTGCCGTTCGACTCGACGCCGCCGGGCGCGCAGGCACTGCGCGTGGGCATCGCAGTAGTCGTCCGCGACAGTGATGTCCTGCTGGTGTGCCGACGGGACGACGAC
>NZ_JBSFYR010000233.1:0-2246 GCF_053599875.1 Streptomyces sp. NPDC005151
CGCCATTGTCACCCACCAGGCCGATCGGCCCACGGGCAGGTTGCCCCGACATCACCGACCGCCCACCCGGTGAACCTTCCCGGTCACAGCACTAGTGACTGTCCTTTGCCTTCCAACTTAGTCGTGGACGTGCCACCTGACCTGGACGGACTAGGTTGGATGGCAACGTGCCCGAACGCGCTCCGGTGGCCGTTCAGTCCTCGCTGTGGAACTGAGGGCGGGTCCAGAGGGTGAGGTCGCTGCTGGTCGCGATTGCCAGGGTGAGACCGGCCGGTGAGAAACCGGCAGTGCGCAGTTCTGAGTAATCGGAGTGGAAGACGTGCCACCAGGTGCCTCCCGCCGCTCCGTTGTTCGCTCCGCCGTCGGCGGAGAGGATGATGCGGTCGTGGGGCCAGTCGGGGCTGACGACATCCAGCGTCCAACCGTCCGGGGTGGTGCTGTGTAGACCGCCGCCGAAGAGGCCGGCGATGCGGATCTCGGTGCCTGCGACGGGACCGAGTCCAGGGCAGGCGAGGTCCGGGTGTGCGTCGGGGGTGCTGGTGGCGGGGTCGGGATCCCGGTCGCGTGCGATCTTCTCGCCGGTGACTGCATCGAAGAGTCCGTGTCCGTTGTCAACGGCCATTGAGATGCCCAGGTAGGCGGCCGTTGGAGATCCAGGCCGGTGGCCATCAGAAATCCATGCGTGTGGCCAGTGGTGTTCCTGGGGGTGGGGTTTAGTGCAAGGGGACCACTCCCTTCCCTGCGAGTGCCTCGGCGAGGCGGTGCGAGTCGCCGGTGGTGGTCACGAGGTGAGCGTGGTGCATGAGGCGGTCGGTGCTGGCGCCGGCGAGGGTCTTGGGCATGATCGTGTCAAAGCCTGAGGGGTGGATGTTGCTGGTCACCGCGATGGAGCGTCGTTCGTAGGCGGCATCGATGATGCGGTAGAACGCTTCGGCGGCGTCTTCCCCGACGGGCAGCAGGCCAATGTCGTCAATCTATGCGGATGTCCGCATAGGTCGACGAGCTGGGCTATATGGAGCTGGACCGGCGCGGCGCCGAGCTGCTGTTCCAGGTTCTGACCGAGCGCGAGGAGAAGAACAGTATGGCCATCGCCTCCAACGAGTCCTTCTCTGCGTGGACCAAGACGTTCACCGACCCGAGGCTCTGCGCGGCCATAGTGGACCGCCTCACCTTCGGCGGCAACATCATCGAAACCGGCAGCGACTCCTACCGTCTCGCTCACACCAAGGCCCAGCAGGGCTGCGGCTGACCGATGACCAACAGAGGGATCACCGGAGCGTGAACGACGCTCGCTGCTGCCACCTTGTTCCGTCGTGGACCATCAGATCGACCGACGATACGCGGGCAGTGACGGGAAGCCTGCTGCGAAGGTCGGCCTCGGCCTCCTCCAGCACGGCATCGTCTTGCCCCTGGGCGATGGTCAGATGCGGGACGACCTCGTCGAACTGCCCGCCGAACGGCGGGGCCTCCGGCCACCGGTCCGCGACCGCCCCGGTGAGCCGGCGGAACGGGATGTCCGGCTCGGGGACGAGATACAAGATCCCCGGGAATCGCCCGCAGTGCTCGAACCGAGTCTCGAAGGGCCGGTGACTCCCGATCACTTCTCCGATGGCAGCACAGGCATCGTTGTCGATGCGCCTCTCGCCTAGGAACGGGAAGAGGACCGTGACATGGGCCGGAACACCCGCACGGGCTGACGGGTCCAGCCGGTCACGCCACGCTCGAACAGCAGGTTCTGCCTCGGGGACCCTCACGATGAGTCCCGACTGCCCTGCTTGAAACTCACCAGAGTCGTCGCCTGCCATCGCACATATGTATCAGCGGGCGCAGAACGGCAGCGACCCGATTACGATCGCGAGCGGTTGAACCCATGGTCGACACCCAACTCGACCCTCGCTCAGGTGGGGCCAATCGACTCGTTCACGACGAGCACCCAAGATCGCTAATCCGGGCCAGCGGAGTCGTTCCTCTGGGGCCAATGGACTCGTTCGAAACCAATCAGCCCATCCCAGACGTCCTCGACATCGGCCAATACGCCAGAATGGAGCTGACGGACGGTCTCCGCATCCGGCCGATGCTGCCGCCGGGCTCCACCTGCAGCAACGCCGAACCAGACGACGAGGCACCCTGAGGCCGAGGAGGCGCGAGGCCCTAGTGCTGCCCCGCGCAAGTTCGTGGAGGGGTGTTGAGTCTGATCAGGCGGTCTTGAGTGGGCTGCCGTTATAGGTCCACCTGTACGGCTTCGC
>NZ_JBSFYR010000234.1:0-2233 GCF_053599875.1 Streptomyces sp. NPDC005151
GTTCTTTCATGCCCGCGGCCGCACCCGTACCTCCGTCCAGATGGTCACCCTCGCAGCACACCTCGAACGAAATCCGGTTTGCCACAACGCACTAACTGCCTTCGCAGGGTCGGGAGGTCAACTGCGGACGCTACCAACCCATGTCCTTGGCGACCTCCTCCTGCGCGGTGGCGATCTCCTCAGCGGTCGATTCGGTGATGTCAGTGTCGGCGGCCCACTCCAGCCGGGACAGCAGATCGGCCAGCGCCTGCTTCTGCGCTGGCTGCGTCATCGGCACGGTGTCGAGATCGGTGCTCATCAGCCAGTCGAACAGCACGACGGCATCAGCGCGCCAGAGTGTCACGGTCACGGTCGGCTGGTCGGCGTCCATGGTGTTCATGATGCCTCCTCAGCCAGAGGCCCGTTCACGCTCGCTTCTCGGGTGGGCATGCTGTTCGGCCCCGGACTCCTATCTCTGACCCACGGTGCAAAGTAGACGCGGGGCCTCCCGCCTTCCCGTTTCCTCGCGCTCTGACGTCTCGTTAGCCCGAATGGGTAGTCGACAGAGGGGTGGGCGTAGGTGCGTCGGGACTGGTCCCCGGAGGATGTGGTGGCGTGCTGGACGCCGGCGGGAAGCGACTGGGACTTGGTCGTCCGGCGCGACCCGGCTCGGCTTTGTGCTGCTGCTGAATTTCTTCGAGCTGGAGGGCCGGTTCCCCCAGCTCGTTGAAGAGTTCCCGCAGGCTGCGGTCGACTACGTGGCCGACGTCGTGAAGGTGCCGGCGGAGGCCCTGGCGAAGTACGACCTGTCGTCTCGTTCGGCCAAGGGCCACCGTACGCAGATCCGGGAGGCGCTCGGCTTCCGTCCGGTGACCCGTGCCGACGAGCAGCGTCTGACGGAGTGGCTGTCGACGGAGGTCTGCCCGGTCGAGCTGGTGGAGGACCGGCAGCGGGAGGCCCTGCTGGTGCAATGCCGGGCGGGCCGGATCGAGCCGCCTGGCCGTATTGACCGGATCATCTCCGCTGCTCAGGCGCGGGCCGATAAGGCGTTCTGCGCGCGTACGGTCGAGAGGCTGGGCGAGCCGGTTGCGGCCGGCTGCTGGCGCTGGTCGTAGAGGGCAACGACGAGGGCGCCGCGCTGCTGGCGTCGCTGAAACGGGACCCGGCCGCGGTCGGACTGGACTCACTGCTGATGGAGATCATCAAGCTGACCGCTGTTCGGCAACTCGGTCTGCCTGAGGGGATGTTCGCGGGCTGTTCGGAGAAGCTGGTGGCCGCGTGGCGGGCGCGGGCGATCAAGATGTACCCCTCGGACTTCCGCGACGCGAACGAGGACGTACGGATCACGCTGGTGGCCGCGCTGTGCTCCTCCCGTCAGGCGGAGACCACGGACGCTCTGGTGGAGCTGCTGGTCGCCCTGGTCCACAAGATCAATGCCCGTGCCGAACGGCGGGTGGAGAAGAAGCTCACCGCGGAGCTGAAGAAGGTACGAGGCAAGGAGGGCATCCTCTTCAAGCTCGCGAACGCGGCGATCGGCAAGCCGGACGAGAGCGTACGGCGGGCCCTGTTCCCGGTCGTCGGGGAGAAGACGTTGCGCGAGCTGGTAGCTGAGGCGAAGGCGAACGAGAAGGTCTTCAAGGCTCAGGTCCGCACCACCCTGCGTTCCTCGTACAGCTCCTACTACCGGCAGATGCTGCCGCCCCTGCTCAGGACGCTGGGCTTCCGCTGCAACAACACCGCCTACCGGCCGGTGATGGATGCGCTCGCGCTGCTGGAGAAGTACGCCGGCGTCGACGGCAAGATGCGCTTCTACGACGCCGGCGACGAGGTGCCGATGGACGGCGTCGTACGCAAGGACTGGCGCGAGGCCGTCGTCGACGACAAGGGCAAGGTCGAGCGCATCCCGTACGAGCTGTGCGTCCTGGTCGCACTGCGGGACGCGATCCGGCGCCGCGAGATCTACGTCGACGGCGCCCTGCGGTGGCGCAACCCGGAGGACGACCTGCCCGGCGACTTCGAGGCCACCCGCACCGTGCACTACGCCGCGATCCGCCAGCCCCAGGACCCCGCCGAGTTCATCGCGGGCCTGAAGCAGCGGATGACCGGCGGCCTGGACCGGCTGTCCGTCGCGCTCGCGGACGGCTCGGCGGGCGGGGTGAAGGTCACCACCCGCAAGGGCGAGCCGTGGATCACCGTGCCGAAGCTGGAGCCACTGGCCGAACCCACCGGCCTGCAGGCGCTCAAGGACGAGGTC
>NZ_JBSFYR010000235.1:0-2146 GCF_053599875.1 Streptomyces sp. NPDC005151
CGTCGTCCCCGCTGGTGAGGACGATCTCGACCTCGATCTCGATGGTCTGCGTGAGTTTGTCGCGGCGCGGCTGCCTGACTACATGGTTCCGGCCGCGATGATGCGGTTGCCGGAGTTGCCGGTGACGGTGAACGGCAAACTGGATCGCCGAGCGCTGCCGGTGCCGGAGTACGCCACGGGTGCGGGACGAGGGCCTGCCACGGCCCAGGAGGAGATCCTGTGCGCGGCGTTCGCCGACGTCCTAGGCCTGGACTCGGTGGGGGTGGACGACAACTTCTTCCAGCTCGGTGGCCACTCGCTGCTCGCGGTGCGGCTGGTGTCGCGGATCCGGGCCACGCTCGGCGTGGAGGTCGAGGTCCGGACCCTGTTCGAGACTCCGACCGTGGCCGGCCTGGCCGCCCACCTGGCCGCCCACCTGGCCGAAGAGGGTACGGGACGGGCTCGTCCGCCGTTGCGGGCAGGGACGCGTCCCGAGCGGGTGCCGTTGTCGTTCGCCCAGCGGCGGCTGTGGTTCCTGGCCCAGCTCGAAGGACCGAGTCCGACGTACAGCATCCCGGTTCCGATCCGGCTGAGCGGGGTGGACGCCGCGGTGCTGAATGCGGCACTGCGGGACGTGATCGCCCGGCACGAGTCGCTGCGGACGGTCTTCCCGGCCGTGGACGGTAAGCCGTACCAGCAGATCCTGGACCCGCGTGAACTCGACTGGGAACTCCAGGTCAGCCACGTGGAGCGCGACGGATTCGCGGAAGCCACCGGGCAGGCGGCGCGGTACGCGTTCGACCTCTCGGCCGAAGTGCCGATCCGGGCGTGGCTGTTCGAGGCCGGGCCGGACGAGCAGGTCCTGGTGGTCGTGATGCACCACATCGCCAGCGACGGATGGTCGATGGCGCCGCTGGGACGCGACCTGTCGACGGCCTATCAGGCACGGCTGCGCGGTGAGGCCCCGGACTGGGAGCCGCTGCCCGTCCAGTACGCCGACTACACCCTGTGGCAGCAGGAGTTGCTGGGGGATGAGTCCGACCCCGACAGCCTCTTGTCGACGCAGATGGAGTACTGGCGGCGAGCGCTGGCCGGTATGCCGGAAGAGTTGGCGTTGCCGGTGAACCGGCCTCGTCCGGCAGCGGCGAGCCATCAGGGCCATCGGGTACCACTGAGGGTGCCGGCCGACGTACACCAGCGGCTGATGGACGTTGCCCGCAGCGAGGGCGTCACGGCGTTCATGGTGTTGCAGGCCGCGTTGGCGGTGACGTTGTCGCGGCTCGGGGCCGGTACCGACATTCCGATCGGGTCGCCGATCGCGGGTCGTACGGACGAGGCGCTGGACGATCTGGTCGGGTTCTTCGTCAATACGTTGGTGATCCGGACGGATCTGTCGGGTGATCCGGAGTTCCGGCAGGTGCTGGGCCGGGTGCGTGAGGCGAGCCTGGGCGCGTTCGCGCATCAGGACGTGCCGTTCGAGCGGCTGGTGGAAGAGCTGGCTCCGTCCCGGTCGATGGCGCGGCACCCGCTGGCCCAGGTCGTCCTCACCCTTCAGAACAACGCCGACGCCTCGCTGGAACTGCAGGGCGCGCGAACCGGCGAGGGATCCGGCGAAGGCTCGGGCGAGGGGTCCGGTGAAGGGTCCGGTTCGTCCGACGGAGCGGCCCCGGCCCCGGCGAAGTACGACCTGTACATCGGGATCGCCGAGAGGTTCGACGCCGAGGGCCGACCGGCCGGTCTGCACGGAACCCTGACGGTGGCGGCGGACCTCTTCGACGCGAGGACGGCCGGACGTATGGCCGACTGGTTCGCCCGGGTGCTGGACGCGGTCACCGCGGCTCCGGACGTACGGCTGACCGCGGTGGACGTGCTCGACGCCCAGGAGCGGGATTTGGTGCTCGTCGGGTGGAACGACACGGCGGCGGAGTCTGCGGGCTCGTCGGTCGTGGAGCTGTTCGAGCGGCAGGTGGTTGCTGTTCCGGACGCGGTGGCGATGGTCGGCGATGGCGCTGAGGTCTCGTACCGGGAGCTGGACGCGGCGGCGAACCGGCTGGCGCGTTACCTGCTCGATTTGGGTGTGGGCCCGGAGTCGGTGGTGGGGCTGTGCCTGCCGCGCGGCGCGCAGATGGTCACGGCCATTCTGGGCGTCTGGCGGGCGGGGGCCGCG
>NZ_JBSFYR010000236.1:0-2129 GCF_053599875.1 Streptomyces sp. NPDC005151
CCTCGAGCAATGCTCAATACCTGTGGATCAGCCTGCAGGAAGGAGGCGTACCTTCCCGATGGATCGATCGATAGGTCATCGAGCAAGGCCGACGTTGCACCGTCGGTCGGGAAGGCACGCCCGTGCTTACGGTAGTCAACGAGGACGGCACCACGCCAAGCGGCAGCTCGCTGCTGGATGAGATCGTCCGGGAAGGCGCCAGGCGGATGCTGGCCGCCGCGCTGGAAGCCGAAGTCAACGCTTATACAGCCGAGTTGTCCCACGAACGGGACGGTGACGGGCGTCGGCTGGTGGTTCGTAACGGCTACCACCAGCCCAGAAAGGTCACCACCTCGGCCGGAGCCGTCCAGGTCAAGGCGCCGCGGGTCAACGACAAGCGCACCGACGAAGTCACCGGGGAGCGTAAGCGGTTCTCCTCGGCGATCCTGCCGCCGTGGTGCCGGAAGTCCCCGAAGATCAGCGAGGTGCTGCCGCTGCTCTACCTGCACGGCCTGTCCTCCGGTGACTTCGTGCCCGCGCTGGAACAGTTCCTCGGCTCCTCGGCCGGCCTCTCGCCCGCGACGGTGACCCGGCTGACCACGCAGTGGCAGGCCGACCACACCGCCTTCCAGGACCGTGATCTGTCCGCCACGGACTACGTGTACGTCTGGGCGGACGGCGTCCACCTGCGGATACGCCTGGAGGAGGCGAAAGCTGCGGTCCTGGTGCTGATGGGCGTGCGTGCGGACGGCACGAAGGAACTGATCGCGATGACGGACGGCTACCGCGAGTCGTCCGAGGCGTGGGCGGGCCTGCTGCGGGACTGCGCCCGCCGTGGCATGCGCGCTCCGGTCCTGGCCGTTGGCGACGGCGCGCTCGGCTTCTGGAACGCACTGAACGAGGTGTTTCCCGACACCCGCCACCAACGGTGCTGGGTCCACAAAACCGCAAATGTGCTCGACGCGCTTCCGAAGTCCGCCCAGCCCGCGGCCAAGCGCGCGGTCCAGGAGATCTACAACGCCGAGGACAAGGAACACGCGGCCAGGGCCGTCCGCGACTTCGAGCGGGCCTACGGGGCGAAATACCCCAAGGTCGTCAAGCGGATCATCGACGACGAGGACGAACTCCTGGCGTTCTTCGACTTCCCCGCCGAGCACTGGATCCATCTGCGGACCACCAACCCCATCGAGTCGACCTTCGCCACCGTGCGACTTCGGACCAAGGTCACCAAGGGCGCTGGCAGTCGGGCCGCCGCCCTCGCCATGGTCTTCAAGCTCATCGAGTCCGCCCAGGCCCGCTGGCGCGCGGTGAACGCACCCCACCTCGTCGCCCTCGTCCGCGCCGGAGCCCACTTCGAACGAGGCCATCTCGTCGAACGGCCCGAGACTGTGGCAGCCTGATCAGCATCGCCGGGCTACCGATGGAGACATCCGCCATGTCCGCTCTTGACCGACAGACCTCCTACTGGGACGCAGCCGCGGCCACGAAGCGGTTCACGCACCCGTTGCACATGCCGTGGCTGGAGGGCGTCAGCCGACGTGCCTCGGTTCTTGACTACGGCTGCGGATACGGCCGGACCATGGATGCGCTCGCGCAGGAAGGCTTCGATAACCTCTCCGGCGTCGACACCTCGCCCGGCATGGTTGCCGAGGCCCGCAACCTGCATCCCGCGATGCGCTTCGCCGTGCTGGACGCGCCGCCGACACTGGCATGCGCGGACGAGAGTGTCGACGTGGTCATGCTCTTCGCGGTGTTGACCTGCATTCCCGGCAGCGAGGCGCAGCGGCGGTTGATCGGCGAGCTGGGCCGTGTGCTCAGGCCCGGCGGGTTGCTTTACCTCAGCGACATGCTGCTGCAGGACGACGAGCGCAATCGCAACCGTTATGCCAGGTTTGCCGAACGCTACGGCACCTACGGGGTGTTCGAGACAGACGACGGCGCGGTGTGCCGGCACCACGAGAGCGACTGGTTCACTTCCCTACTCACCGGATTCGCCGCCGTCGACACCCGGCAAATCGCCATTACCACCATGAACGGACATGAATCAGCAGGAATTCAGATCCTGGCTCGCAAGGCGTCCTCAGTTCACCGGGCTCCTGCCCGCTGACACGGCACTCAGAAGACGCATCCACAGGTATTGACAATTACTC
>NZ_JBSFYR010000237.1:0-2125 GCF_053599875.1 Streptomyces sp. NPDC005151
TTCGTGGTGCTGCCCCGCCGTTGGGTGGTGGAACGCACGTTCGCATGGCTGATGCATTCGCGCCGTCTGGCCCGCGACTACGAAACCCTGACCGCCACCAGCGAGGCGATGATCCAGTGGTCGATGATCACGCGGATGAGCCGACGCCTGGCCCGGCCACCATCCCGCGGCCGGGCCTGAACATCCCCGACGCCTCCTGGACCAGCCACCCGCGTTCCGCCAGGCGCCTCGCCTTCGACCGTACCCCCTCGACCTTCGCCGGCGTCGGCTCCAGGCCCAGCACTACCGCGATCTCCTTGGCCCGCATCGGCTCTTGGCCGGCCGGTCTGCCAGTACGCCCAGGATCCGCTGGTAGTCCGGCGCGAGAACCGTCGCAGGCAGCCCTTCCCGCCAGGGCGGCACGGTCGTCCCCGGCAACGGCGCGGGCACCGTCGCCGTCTCCGCCTCGGTCACGGCGGTGGTCTCGGCAGCGGACACGGCCAGGGCCTCGACGAGTTCCTCCCGCGCGATCACCCGCCGGTCCAGCTCGATCTCAGCTGTCTCCAGCATCTCGGCAACCCGCGCGGCTTCCTCCCGCAGACCCTCCACCCGCACCCGGGCAGCCAGCTCTCGCGCCTCCAGCAATCCCAGCATCGACGCCACCGCGCACCCCTCGACCACGAAGCGGAAACAAGACGCCGCAAGCCTCCCTCCCCCCGAGCGAAACCATGCCTGACCAGCAAGAATCAAGCGATCAAGTTCGGTTGAGATACGGCTTCTCAGAGCCTGTCGGGTGGCTGATCATGCGTGATGCGTGACGGTCGTGATCTGCCCTTCGGGCATGGCGACGGCCCCGGAATGATCACGTGGTGTGTGCCAGTGCGACAACTCCGAGGCCGTCAGTGGCCCATGCTATCCGTCCAGCTTGACCGATGAGATGTGGGAGATCATCCAGCCGCTCCTCCGTCGGCTGGCCCGCGACTACGAACGGCTGACCGCGGCATCCGAGGCCATGATCAAGGTGGCAATGATCCGCTTGATGCTCGTCCGGCTCGCCGGGCAGCCTTCGCGGTGGAGCCACGAATCCCACCGCAAGACCGCACGAGCCAACACCGTCGAGGACTACATCGCAGCGTAATCAACCGGCCACCCGACAGGCTCTCAGGCGACTTCTCTGTCAAGTTCAGCGTGTTGAGGAAGAACTGACCGGCTCCTCTGATCTGACCAAGGTGCTGCTTGTGATTCACGGCTGACGACGATCTTGGATCTCAGCCAGGACACCACAGGAGGAGGTGGGTGCCAGATCCGGCCGAAGACTGCATACGAGCACGGTGGGGCTCGGCGCAATACCGCGTTACTGGTACTGCGGGCGCCATTCGAAGAGCAGGACGGTCGTGTCGTCCCGCAGCTGATTGCGCTGGTAGTCGAGGATGGCGTGGATGAGCAGCCGCAGTACCTCGGCCGGGCGCTGGCCGGCGGCGCTGGAGCGGATGATGAAGTCGGTGAACCGGTCAAGGCCGAACTCCGCACCGTCCGCGTCGCGAGCTTCCACGACACCGTCGGTGTACAGCAGGGGGCTTCCCCCTGGATCGTGGACATCGATTCCTATGCGGCCGTGGTCAGCGTAATGGATCTCTGTTCGTAGGCGATCGGACTGATCTGGCCGATGCTGGAGTGCCTCCTTCTGGTGTTGTATCGGGTGGCCCACCGGAAAACGGCGAGGCGGGCCTCTCGCGGTCCTGACCAGCTCTTTCGACCCTGGAGGGTCTCCCTCTTAAGGCTCGCGTTGAAGGATTCGGCGGCGGCGTTGTCCGCACTCGTCCCGACGGCTCCGCGGGATCTGATCACGCCCAGGTCCGCGCATACCTGCGCGAAGTCCTTCGAGGCATATTGCGCTCCGTTGTCGCTGTGGAAGATCGCTCCGTCCAGGCTGCCGCCCCGCGTCAAGGCGGCGGCCTTCAGCGCGTCGGTGACCAGCTCGGTGCGCATGTGGCCGGCGATCGACCAGCCCGCCAGCCGCTTCGAGCACAGATCCAACACCGTGGCCAGGTCAATGCCGGTGAGTTAGGCCGTTTCCGCAGGTGGGGGCGGGTGTCGGGTGACTTTCAGCGAGTAGCGGACGTTACTGGGAGTGCGCGGCTTGTCT
>NZ_JBSFYR010000238.1:0-1881 GCF_053599875.1 Streptomyces sp. NPDC005151
CAAGGCCGCGAAGTTTGCTGATCGGCGGGGCTGTCAAGGAGGTTCGTCAGGTGGCGAGGGTGTAGGTCGCGCGGCCGGTCTTGTGGAGCATTCCGGCCTGCGCCCATTGGGACATTTGTGTGCAGAAGCTGTTGAAGTTGGTGACTCCCAGTTCTCGCGCGAGGTCCCGGCCGTGCCAGACACGGTGCGGGTCGCTGCGTAGGAGAGCGAAGGCGCGCTCCTTGCGGTTGAGATCGGGTGAGGGCCCGGATGGCATCGAGTCGTCCGGGGCGAGCGCGTCGGCGCTGTGATCGTTGACGTGTCCGTCTGCCGCGTGCGCCACGACGGGCTCCGTTCGTGGCACGGGGTTTGCCGGGTGGATGGTCACGTCGATCGCGGTGATGTTCGTGCTGGTCAGCGGCCTACTGTCGCCCTTGGGGCGGGCGTGGTAGCGGGAGATCGGCGACTTGACCTTGCGGACGCTGAAGCGGGGGCGGCGCCCTGGTAGGAGTCGGTCCAGGACGGCGCGTCCTATGGTGCCGACCAGATCGATCCCGTCGTCCTCCACGACGCCCCGGGCCAGAATTACTTCCTGGCGGGCCGTTTCCAGGGCGATGGTGAAGCCGGCCCGGTCGGGGTCGGTGCCCGGCCGTGATTCCGCGGCGGCCACCATCGCGGTGCGCAGGAGCTGGTAGGTGGTGAGTGTCGCCCACAGTTCCTGCTCGACGCCCACCTGGTCGTGCGAGCGTAGGACGCGGCCGGTGAGCATGGTGTGACGCAGTGCGTAGAACCCTGATTCGATTTCCCAGCGTTCGTGGAAGAGGCGGATCAACTGTCCGGCGGGGTCGGTGTGGTGGTCGAGCAGGGTGGTGATCAGCCGGTAGCGGTCGGTATGGAGGCTGCCGTCGGCGGCGGTGACGGTGATGTCAGCGTCGATGATCCGCACCCGCAGGCCGGCGATCTTCGAAAGGAACGAGCCGTCGGGCAAGGGGGTGAGCGCGGGCGGGCGACGGCTGGACTTGGCCCGGACGAGCAGGCGGGCACCGGTCCGGGCGGCCTCGGCCAGGAAAACGTCCCCGTCGAAGCCCCGGTCGGCGAGCAGGAGCATGTCCTCGCCGAGCAGGGGCAGCAGCTTGGTGGCGTACGCCTTCTCCCCGCTGCCCGGCCCGGTCGCCGGACCGAAGACCGCACCCAGCAGACCCCGGGTTCCGGTCTCGGCCAAGGCCATCAGCATCACCGTGGGATAACCGGCCCAGGCCAGCCGGTACTTGATCCGGCCGAGCCAGCCCCGATTGCGTTCGGAGTCGGGGACCTTGATCGAGCCGCAGCCGTCGAACGCCACCGTGCGGAAATGCCGGTAGCGCGCCCCCGGCGTGTGCGGCTGGGCCAGCGGACCGGCCACTACCTCGAACAACGCCTTCATCGGTGCCGCCCCCACCCGCCGACGCAAATGGCGCAGGGCCGTCTCCGACGGCGTCGGCACCGGCAGGCCCGCCAGACCACAGGTCAGCTTGGACCAGACACCGGCATAGCCCAGATGTGGGAAGAGAGTCAGCGCGAGCAGGAAATAGACACCGACCCGCGAGGGCAGATCCCGCAGTCGCCGCTGCACCGCCGAGCTCTCCTGAAGCACCGCATCAACCAGCTCGAAGGGGAAGAACCTGGTCAACTCGCCCAGATGCCCCGGAGCGAAGACTCCAGAGGCGACCGAGATGGAACGCGTGAACACGGTGATGGCAGACTGAAGACGCAACGGGACCCCGGACCTTGGGACGATTCTGGCGAATCACCATCGTCCATCAGGGGTCCCGTCGTGCTGGGGTCCCGTCGCGCGTCCAGGCCCTCCCACCAGCACGAATCACCCCTTGACAGCCCAGCCGATCAGCAAACTTCGCGGCCTTG
>NZ_JBSFYR010000239.1:0-1810 GCF_053599875.1 Streptomyces sp. NPDC005151
GGTCCTAGAGAAACCCCATCATCGCAGGTCACAAGGCACTTCTTCGTTCCCCGAGAAACTGTCCACAGACATCAAGCCGGTGGATCCAGGCTGAGAAACCACGGTCGGTCTGGCTTTGTTCACGAGCACCGACAGCACCGGTACATGAGATTGGGAGGCGTCGACGGCGCGTCGTGTTCGATGTTCATGAGAAACGACATCGCCCCCGGCACCCCCAGCACGCCTCGCCGTCGCAGGACCTTGCCACGAGAAGCCGAGATGAGGCCCCAAGGAGTTCTGCGTGGTGTTCCGACTCCTTGGCAACCGGCCACGGACCTCGCGCAAGAACCTGTTTGGCGGACCACCGCGACCACTGCTACGTTTCCGGAGGCCGTGCTGGAGAGCGAGGAGGTGGTACCCGTGAACGAAGTATCGACATGGGTGCTCCCCTCCGGGGTCACGGTCGGGCGGTAGGTCGTCCGGGAGCGCCGTTCCAGTGCACTCCCGAAAGGCACGACCATGCATTTCACTTCGGAACAGCGTCTCGATGGCGGCGTCCTCGAACGCGGATTCACCCTCGGCGAGATCCCCGGCCTTCTGTGGACGCCCGCAACTGCATCCGCATCCGCACCGGCGCCGCTGATCCTGCTCGGCCACCCTCCCCTCGGGCTGCGCAAGATGTACCCCCGGCTGGTGGCCCGAGCCCAGCACTCCGCGGCGGAGGGTTTCGCCACGGCCACCATCGAGCTCCCCGGAAGCGGCGACCGGCCCCGTTGGGACGCCGCCGAGCAGGCCCGCGCCGACCTGCGCCGGGCGATGGAGGCCGGCGAGCCGGTCAGCGACGAGATCGTCGACGCCCTCATCCTCCCGCTGGTCGACAAGGCGGTCCCGGAATGGCAGGCCGCCCTGGACGCCCTCCTTGCGCTGCCCGAGATCGGTGGCCCGGTCGGCTACTCGGGGGGAGTGATCTCCATCGGTATCCGGCTGGCGGTGGTCGAGCCGCGCATCGCGGCCGCCGGTCTGTTCGCCGGGAGTTTCGTGCCTCGCGCCATGTTCGAGGAGGCCCGCCAGGTCACCATTCCGCTGCACGTCCTGCTGCAGTGGGACGACGAGGGGAACGACCGGCAGGTGGCCCTGGACCTGTTCGACGCCTTCGGCTCCAAGGAGAAGTCCCTGCACGCCAACATGGGCGGGCATACCGGCGTCCCGCAGTTCGCGGGGGACGCCGCGGCCCAGTTCTTCACCCGGCACCTGAAGTGAAGCCGGGCCGTCAGGCCACCAGCAGACGGTAAACCGCGCTGACCAGGATGCTGTTCGTCGAGGGAAGGTCCCGGCGCTCCTCTGCTGTTTGTGCCGTGGGCCCCTGCCAGCTCGGCAGGGGCCCACGCTGTCCGAAGCCATGAACAGTTCGACTTCTGCAGTGCTTCGAGTGCTGCCCAGTCTCGTGTCCATGTGCTGTCGGTTCTCGTGAATAGAGCCAGCCGGTCGGCGGTGCGGCTGGTGGCTACGTAGGCGAGAAGGGGGTTCTGGCACACATTCCGTGAGCGATCTTGAGTCCGGCCTCACCGGACCCCGGTGACGCGTGGTCCGCGCAGCTCACATGACGCGCGCGCCTTCTGCTGGCGAGAGCCGGCAAGATCTTTCACGGAATGTGTGCCAGAACCGAGAAGGGAGAGCGTTTGTAGTTGGGTACGAAGAGCGCCAGCGTGTCGCGGGTGCCTGAAATGTTGGCGAGTTCTGACCCGAATCCGTAGGTAGTGGCCGATGCTCCGTCAGGTGACGGGGCTTCGGTCGTTTCGGGCTGGTGAGCGAGGTGGGGGCAGGCCGGTGG
>NZ_JBSFYR010000240.1:0-1740 GCF_053599875.1 Streptomyces sp. NPDC005151
CGCCATTGTCACCCACCAGGCCGATCGGCCCACGGGCAGGTTGCCCCGACATCACCGACCGCCCACCCGGTGAACCTTCCCGGTCACAGCACTAGGGTCAGAGGCCGAGGGCCGGCCCGCGCAGAGTGCCGTCTGGACGGCGACCTTCATGTCGTCGTCCTGCGCGTCCGATCCCCCCGGGTCGAGGTTCGCCATGGCCGTGGCCTGCCTGCCGTCGACCGTGGCACCGCCCACGGTCTGGTACCCGAAGATGTCGCCATCGTGCCCCCAGTAGAGGCCGCCGCCGCACGGCAGGGGCCGGCTCGCCAGGCCGAGGCCGTAGGCCGCGCCGTCGCGGTCGCCGGTCGGCCGGGTCGTCATCATCTCCTTGAGTTGGGCCGGGCGCAGCAGCCTGCCGCGTACGAGGGCGTCCAGGAACCGGTTGAGGTCGCTGCCGCTGGAGATCATCTCGCCGGAGGCGCCCGCCATCGACGGGTTGATCGCGGTGAGGTCCATGAGCGGCGCGTCCTCGCCCGGCCGTACGTATCCGCGCGGGTGCGGTCCGGGGATCGCCGTGGAGTCACCCGGCACTGACGTCTCGCGCAGGCCGAGCGGTGTAATAATGCGCCGGCGGATCTCCTCGCCGTAGGTGTGGCCGGCCACCTTCTCGATGAGCATGCCGGCCACCAGGTAGTTCGTGTTGGAGTAGCGCCAGCCGGTGCCGGGCTTCCGGAAGGTCGGGGGATGGGCGAGCGCGATGTTCACCAGGTCGCGGGTGTCGTGGTGGGCCAGTGGGTCCTTGAGGATCTCCGGCGGGCTGAGGTAGGTGAGGTAGTCGGGCAGGCCGCTGGTGTGCTGCAGCAGCTGACGGACCGTGATCCGCCGCCCGTTGTTGCCGTGCCCGCGGATGACGCCGGGCAGGTAGCGCTCCACCGGCGCGTCCAGGTCGACGCGGTGTTCCCCCACCAGCTGGAGCACGACCGTCGCAACGAACGGCTTGGTCATGCTGCCGATCCGGAACCTGCTGTCGCGCCGCACCGGCGCATGGCTGTTCACGTCCGCGACGCCGCTGGTCAGCACCGAGCTGCCGAGCTGGTTCCGTGCCTCGACCAGCGCTCCGGGCGCGCCGTCGACGGTGGTCAGCCGGTGCAGAATCGCGCGCAGCCGAGCATCGTCGCCGGCGTTGGCCGACTGTGACGCGGTGGGTCGGGGCGCGGTCGCCGCGGTGGCGGGGTTGCCCGGTAACACGCTTCCTGCGACGCCGACCGCCACGGCCAGTGTGAGTGCTCCACCCAGGGCACGCTTGCGCTTGATCATGTGTTCTTCCTTCGTCGTAGCCGGCAGGATCACCGCGGCTTGCGGTGGCCTGTTGCGGAGCTGTCTTCAAATTCCGCCCTCTCCGCGGTACTTCACGATGCCCGTACGGCGGTGGCCGACGCGATGGGGTGGTCATCCGGATCGGTGGTGGGGGTACCCCCCGGTTACGATCAGCGGAGTGGGGCGTTCATTCGGCGAGGAAGCGGTGGATGAGCGGCACCAGCTCCTTCTCGTGGGTGAGCAGTACCAGGCGGCGAGAGGGCGTGCCGGGCGTCACGACGGGGCGAACGATGCCTGCCGCGGCACTAGTAGGGCTTTGTTAGGTCCTGTGGTGGGGGTCGGGTGTTGGTGCGGGTTGGCCGCATATCGAGCAGGCGCCGGTCCAGGTGGCCAGGAGGGCCTGGAGTTCGCGGAGGACCGCGTAGAGGGTCAGGCCGGCGCAGG
>NZ_JBSFYR010000241.1:0-1719 GCF_053599875.1 Streptomyces sp. NPDC005151
GGGGGCGTCGATTAATTAATGGGGTGTGTTGCGTCATCCTGGCGTTGATGTTGCGTGCATGACATATGTGGCGAGTTGGCTGGGGTCGATGAGTCGGACGGGTAGTGGTTCTGTGTGGTGGCCGTGCTGCTGAAGCAGGGGGCGGACTTGCTTGATCAGGGCGCGGATCTGGTTCTCGCCGACCCGGAACAGATGGGCGGTCAGCGAGCAGGGTAGACCGCGCTGATCAAGGAGGGTGGCCCAGATTATGTTTTCCACGGCAAGCTTGCGGTGCTTGGGGCGCTGATCGGTGGGGAGCTGGTCGATCAACCTGCGCACGTCAGTGGTGAGTTGGTCGAGGTCATGGCGGGTCATTCCGGTCAGTACGGGGTGGGTTGCCATGGTGGTGTCGAAGGTGTGGGCGTGACGGGGGTGGGCCCGGCGGGTGGGTGGCTGGAGGGGCACGGCGGGGACGCCGGGCTGGGGCGGGATCGTGTAGTTCCACTCGCCGTGGAAGGTGTCGGGGTTGATGGTGAGTGCGGCGGCGTGCTGGGCGTCGATCTCGATACCGATGGGGTAGGCGCCCTCGTCCAGGCGGGCGTTCACGCTCAGCCCGGTATTCGTGGTGGTGGACGCGATGAGGCTGAGGGCGACTTCGTAGCTGGTCAGGGGGCGGGCCCGCCAGTTCATCGAGATGAACGAGAACAGACGATGCTCCACTTTGTTCCATTTCGACGTGCCGGGCGGCAGGTGGCACACACTGATCTCCAGGCCGGTCTCGGTGGCCAGGGCGGCGAGGTTCGCTTTCCATGCCCTGGCCCGGGAACTGTTGGAGCCGCCGCCATCGGCAGTGATCAACAGGCGGCGCGCGTTCGGGTAGGCGGCCTGCCCCTCCTCCTTCCACCAGCGGCGCAGGGCGGCCACTGCGAACGCGGCGGTGTCATGGTCGGTGCCCACCACTACGTAGCCGGTGTTGCGTCCGACGTCGTAGATGCCGTAGGGGATTGCGGTGCCGACCGCTTGGGAGGGGAAGTCGTGATCGAGGACCTTCACGGGCCTGCCGGGCGGGGCCCATTCCCGCCCGGCCTGCGCGAACAGCCCGATCTGTTCCTTCTTCTTGCTGTCCACGCTGATCACGGGGTCGCCGGCGTCGAGGAACTGGCGCACGGTGTCGTTGAGATGGCGGAACTGGGCATCGCGGTCCCGGTGCCCACTCCCGGCCAGGACCTTGGCGTTGCTCCGCAGGCTGAAGCCCGCCTCCTTCAACAATGCGGCGATCACGTCCCGACCCACCGTGCGGCCCTGGGCGGCGAGCTCGGTGGCCAGATGCCGCAGCGACTTCGTGGTCCAGGTCAACGGCCTTATCGGGTCACCTTGCGTGCTGTCCTCGACCAACGCCAGCAGTGCAGCTCGGAGCCCCGGGTCCTTCACCGTCAGCGCGGGACGCCCCGCGCCCCGCCGACGTACCCGGCCATCGGGCTCGGCATCGTCCTCCAACTCGACAAGTCCCCGGCTCACGCACCCCGTGGAGACCCCCGCAGCTGTGGCGACAGCCGCGATCCCACCATGTCCGAGTTGCCGCGCTTCCGCCGCATACAGCAGACGGCACTGCCGCTCGTTGAGATGCGGAGTCACCGCCTCGAACTTCGCCCGCAACGGACTGATCAACTCATCGAAACGACCCATACCACATCAACGAACCCAATCCCCGGAAGCAACCCATAAATTCGCGACGCCCCC
>NZ_JBSFYR010000242.1:0-1672 GCF_053599875.1 Streptomyces sp. NPDC005151
CCCGGATCCACCGGCTTGATTTCGGGTTGATCGTTTCGGGGGTGTGCAGGCCGTGTCGGGGCTGGGTTGCGGATTCGGGCGTGGGGTGGCCGCTGGTCTGCCCAGCTCTTCCACTTGTCCACAGGTCTCGGGCCCTTTCGGGCGGGTCGGTCGGGAGCGTCAGAGGGCTGGTGGCGCATGCACCGTGCTGAAGAGCTGGGTGAAGTCCTGGTTCCAGGGCCAGCGTTCGGGCAGGTGCAGGGTGAGGCGGCGGGCCGAGCGGGCCAGGCGGGCGGGCACGTTGATCAGGTGGTCGCGGATGGTGGCGGTGGTCGCTCTGGCGTGGAACGTTCCGGCCAGGGTGCCGGCGGCGCGGGTCAGGTTGTGCGCCAGGGCGGCCAGGGCGAGCCAGGCGGCGTTGGCCTGGAAATGACCGGACGGTGCGTGCGCGAAGGCGCTGTTCTTGACATCGGCGATCACCTGCTCGACGACAGCGTGCCGACGGTGATCACGCTCGGCGTCGGTCAAGGCGAGCGGGGAGTCGGTGAACGCGGCGTGGTAGCGCCAGGTGTCGAAGAGTGTGCCCTGCCCGGCGGGGACGGCACCATGGCCCAGGCGCTTGACGCGGCGCACGATCAGACGGGCGGTGACGTGCTGCTTCTTCGGCTTGGAAGTGAACGCGGTGTAGGAGACCTCGGCGATCTCGGCGTCCGAGATCCAGCACTGGCTCTCCTCGTCCCAGACCGCTTGGGGATATTTGATCGGCGTCCACGCGTCGTCGCCGATGCGGGCGATCGCGGCCTTGACGGAGGCGTTCATCCGCACCGTGACCGAGAAACGGGCGCCCAGCGTCCGGCAGGCATTGATGACGTCCGCGCCGTAGAACGCGGAGTCCGCCCGTACCACCAGCAGGCCGCTCGCGCCGCAGGCGCGGGCGGTGCGGATGGTCTCGGCCACGAACGCTGCCGCGCCGCGCGCCGAGTTCGAGGGGCCCTTGCGCAGCCTCGTGGCGGCGATCACCGGGGCGGCCAGCGGCGTGGAGACAATGCCGAGCAGTGCGTTCAGGCCCTTGACCTTGCTGTATCCGTAGCCGGCGCCCTGTTTGGCGTAGCCGTAGGTGCGGCGGATGGTGTCATCGACGTCTACGTAGGCGACCTGGTCCGCGCCGGGCAGTAGCGGGGTGTGACGGGCCAGCTCGGGCAGGAACCGGCGGGCCACGGCGTGCAGTTGCTTCACATGTCCGTGCGTGAAGGAACGCAGAAACGACCCCAGCGTGGACGGGGCCCGCACACCGGAGAACAGACGGCCCATCGCGCCGTGCCGCAGCCGGTCCATGTCCTCGATGCTGTCGGCGCCCGCGACCATGCCGCCCACCAGCGACATCAGCTTCGCGGCGGGGAAGGCGCCGGTGCCGTCCTTCGAGCGCGGCAGCCTGATGAGATCATCGGCCAGAGTCGGCAGACCACACCGCTCGGCCAGCCGGATCACCGGCTCCAGCCCGCCGTACGCGACCAGGTTCGGATCGTCGAACACGGATGAGACCGCCGCCGCGGCATGGGAAGATTGCATCTCGGAAGTGCCTTGTCGATCGTGCCTGATGTGGTCCTAGAGAAACCCCATCATCGCAGGTCACAAGGCACTTCTTCGTTCCCCGAGAAACTGTCCACAGACATCAAGCCGGTGGATCCAGGCT
>NZ_JBSFYR010000243.1:0-1659 GCF_053599875.1 Streptomyces sp. NPDC005151
CGTGGGTGGTGCCGGTCAGGGGTGCGCGTCGGCTGTCGTGCCGGATGACGCCGGGTTCCACGGGCCCGGGGTCTGCCGGTGGCCTCCTCTCGATGCTTGGCGGGATCGTTCGTGCTGGTCAGGTGGGGTGGGGCAGGGCGAGGATCCGGGTGAAGGCCCGGATGATCGCCGTGGCCCAGGGCCAGGTGTCGGGGAGCTTGAGGCGGCGTTTTCGCTGGCCGTGCACGAGGCGTGCGGGCACGTGGAGGATGCGGTAGCGCAGGGTCTTCGGGGTCGCCTTGGTGAGTTCGCCGTCCAGGGCGAGGAGTTGGAGCCAGCGGCGTAGGTCGGCGGCGAGGGTGGTCGCGGTCAGCCAGGCGGCGTTCACGCCCAGCTCACGGGAGGGCAGCAGGCCCATCCCGGACGCTTTCTGATCGCGGATCTTGGGCTCGACCCTGGCATGTTTGCGGTGCCGGCCGTCGAGGTGAGCGATCTGACCGCGGCGGTGGTTGGTCGCGAAGGTCTGGTAGCGCATGCCCTTCTCGGTCTCGTACGGGCTGGCGTCCTTGAGGTAGCGGGGATGCAGGGGCTCCTTGCGGGCGATCACCCGGTGATGCGGGGGCCAGCCCGAAAGGTCGCCGAGCAGGGCGGTGATGTCGGCGACGAGCGCGTCTTCGCGCACGGCACCGTCCGCGCCACCGCCGGCCGGCTGCCACAGACCGTGCGCATCACAGACCTCGATGGCGGCCTGTTCACGCATCGTGAAGGCCCAGCCGACGGAGTACTCCCAACGGAAGGTCGGGCTCTTGCGGCCGCCCGCGGAGGCGATCCAGTCGATCAGCCGGTGGGAGAAGCCCGCCCCGTCCACCCGGAAGAGAATCTTCTGCCGCCGCCACCAGGGAAGTTGGGCCACCGCGCGGGTCAGGATGTCGATGTTCACGTCCGCGTCGTTGGCGCTGACGTTGCCCGGATGCAGCGTCGCGGCGAGCTGTTCGCCGGTGTTGTCACACGCGGCGACGAACACGTGATGTCCCAGGAAGCCCTTGTAGGTGCCGTGGGCCCCTTCCTTCTCCGACGGTGCCGCGATCAGCGTCCCGTCGCTGTCGATCACCGTCCAGCCGGTCAAGGGCGCCCCCTCGACCATCACTTCGGGAAACCCCTCGGGGCTCTGTCGCAGCAGTTCATACACGTGACGGCGCACCGCCGCACGGGCCCGCTCGATCCGGGCCAAGCCCAGCTCGTCGGTCTCCTTCAACGCCCGCCACACGGTGGGGAAGGACGCGACCGGGCCGAAGACCGGCCGCTGATGCTCCAGGAGCCGGACATCGCGGATGCACCCCGCCCCGAGCGTGATGGCCACCGCGAGATCGACCATGACCTGACCCCGGTCATGGACCGGCACGAACCCCGGCCGCGCAAGGGCCGCCGACAGCGCGCCGGTCAGCCCGGTCCGCTCCGCCAGCAACCGCAGATGCACACCGCCCACATGCCCGACCTGCCCCTTCCCGTCCCCCGACATGGCCAGACCCCGGCTCCACTCGCTACCCTGCACGTGAAAGGTGCCCCCACCTGTCGACGAACCGACCCTAGACAAGCCGGATCATCGCAGGTCAACGGGGCACCTTCTTCATGAGATGACGCCCAGTCACCGACTTTGAAAGCGCCGCGAAACACCGAGGC
>NZ_JBSFYR010000244.1:0-1635 GCF_053599875.1 Streptomyces sp. NPDC005151
CCTCTGACGCGTAAATAGCAGCAGGTCAGGGTAGGTGTGGACGTGTTTGGGTGCCCGGTGGCCGTTGGTGGCTGCCGGGTGCCTGGTTCGGGGAGGGTCAGGCCGCGTTTTCCAGCGGGTTGAGGGTGACGGTGTAGCCGAGCTGGTTCAGCGCGTTGATCGCGCGGCGGGTGGCCCGTTCGGGGTCGCGTTGGGTGAAGTAGGTGCCGCCGAGTTCTTGGTAGGCGACGTTGTCGGTGAGCATGTGCCAGATCGCGGTGATGATCGAGTGCTCGACGGCGACCAGTGCCCTGAGTGGGCCGCGACGGGCGGTCAGCCGCTTGTAACGGGCTTGGAGGTAGGTGTTCTTGGTTCTCACCGCGCCGAACGCTGCGAGGCCGAGGGCGCCTTTGAGGTAGGGGTTGCCGGGCCGGACTTTGGTGTTCTTGGTGCGGCCGGCGGACTCGTGATGGCCGGGGCAGACACCGGCCCAGGACGCGAGGTGCTTGGCCGAGGCGAACCGGGTCATGTCACCGCCGGTCTCCGCGATGATCACCTCGGCGGTTGCCTGGTTGATGCCGGGGATGGTGTCGAGCAGGTCGAGGGCGTCGCGAAAGGGGGCCATCGCCTCTTCGATCCGCCCGCTGAGCTGGTCGATCATCGTGGTGAGCTGGTCGTACTGGTCCAGATGCAGACGGACCAGGAAGGCGTGGTGCTCGCGGAAGCGTCCGGTCAAAGCTTCGGTGAGTTCGGGGATCTTGTTGCGAAGCTTGCGTTTGGCCATCTCGGCAAGGGTGTGCGGGTCGCGTTCGCCGTTGACGAGGGCTTCGAGCATGGCCCGGCCGGAGACGCCCATGATGTCGGCGGCGACTGCGGACAACTTGATGCCGGTGTCCTCCAGCAGCTTCTCCAGGCGCTGGACGATCCGGGAGCGTTCCCGGGTGGCGGTGGTGCGGGCCCGGGTCAGGTCCCGCAGTTCCCGCACCGGCTGCGGCGGGACGAAGGAGGGGCGGACCAGGCCGTGGGCGCCGAGCTGGGCCAGCCAGGCGGCGTCGGAGACGTCTGTCTTGCGGCCGGGCAGGTTCTTGACCTGCCGGGCGTTGACCAGGATCACGTTCAGATCGTCGGCCAGCACGTAGTAGAAGGGTTTCCAGTAGTCCGAGGTCGCCTCGATCACCACCAGGGTGACCTCGACGGCGAGTAGGTGGTCGAGCAGGGCCAGGACCGCGTTCGTCGTCGAACCCCACGTCGTGGTCTCGGTCGTGAAGGACCCCCGCCGCTTCGCACTCGGAGTACGGACGCACACCTTGGCGTCCTTCTTGCTGATGTCCAGGCCCGCGCACCGTTCGTGCAGTACGTCCATGCTCCCGCTCCCTCCCAGTCGGTATGCCGTTCCGGGAGGGCCAGGGTGAATCAGGAATTCTGACGCACGTGCTCACAGCAACACTCCACGGTCCCCGTGGACGGCCCCCAGCACCACGCTGACCTGCGAGCTCACAGGCATCACAGAGGCATCGGTTTCGGCCGGAACGAACCCCACCAGCATCCCGGACCGGCCTCAGCCCACGTCAGAGCGGACAGAAGCACCCCCGGCGCACTCCACGGGATTTACCACGCCCCCGGCGCGCACCGAAGGTGCGCTGGATCGCTGACCTG
>NZ_JBSFYR010000245.1:0-1585 GCF_053599875.1 Streptomyces sp. NPDC005151
GGAGTGTGTTCGCTTTCCTGGCCGAGCATCGTGAGGTGCTGTTCCCGCCGGAGTTCTTCGCGGACATGTATCCGTCGGCCAACGGACGGCCGTCGCTGCCGCCGCAGGTGCTGGCCGTGACGGTGGTACTGCAGAGCCTGCAGGGGTTGTCGGACTTCGAGACAGTCCAGGAACTGCGGTGTGACCTGCGCTGGAAGGCCGCCTGCGGGCTGGGCCTGTACGACACCGCCTTCGATCCCTCGCTGCTGACCTATTTCCGGCGCCGGCTCGCCCGCTCGGCCGACCCGACGCGGATTTTCACGAAGGTCAAAGAGGTGGTGACCGCCACCGGTGTCCTCAGGGGAAAGCAGCGCCGGGCGCTGGACTCCACCGTCCTGGACGATGCGGTGGCCACCCAGGACACCGTCACCCAGATCGTGGCCGCGATCCGCCGGGTGATCCGTGAGGTCCCCGGCGCCGGCGAGGTCGCCGGCCGGTGGTGCACTGCTCACGACTACACCGACCCCGGCAAACCCAGGATCGCCTGGAACGACAAAGCCGCTCGCGAGGCGCTGGTCGACGCCCTGGTGACCGACGCGCTCAACATGCTCGGCCGTCTGCCCGAGCGTGAGCTGGGCGAGCGGGCCGCGAACGCGGTGGGCCTTCTCGCCCTCGTCGCGGGCCAGGACGTGGAGCCGGCCGAGGACTCCGACGGCCGCGACGGACGCTGGCGCATCGCCCAGCGCACCGTGCCCGACCGGACGGTGTCCACCGTCGATCCCGATGCCCGGCACATCCACAAGAACCGCACCCGCCACCAAGAGGGCTTCAAGGGACACGTGTCCTTCGAGCCGGAGACCGGGCTGTTCACCGCCGTCGCGTTGACCGGCGGCTACGGGCCGGACAACCACGAGGCCGCCGTCGCGCTGGACCTGCTGGCCGAGGAAGACCACAGCGAGGGTGAGACGTTAACCGTGCTCGGCGATTCCGCCTACGGCACCGGCGACCTGCGTGAACAACTGACCGACCAAGGACACCTCCTGGTGATCAAGCCGCCACCACTGCGGCAGGCCGTCCCCGGCGGCTTCACCATCGACGACTTCCAGATCGATGCCGACGCCAACACCGTGACCTGCCCAGCCGGCAAGAGGGCGAACCTGGGCCGGACCAGGGCCGACGGGAGCTGCACCGCCCAGTTCAAGCGGTTGTGCACCGACTGCCCGCTGCGGGAACGCTGCACGACCTCGAAGACTGGACGGACCATCAACGTCCATCCCCAGCACGAACTGCTGACCGCCGCCCGCCATCAGGCCGCCACCGACACCGCCTGGCAGGACGAGTACCGCCGATGGCGGCCCCCGGTCGAACGCGCTATCGCCTGGCTCGTCGCCCACGGCCATCGCAGAGTCCGCTACCGAGGCGTGATCGCCAACAACATCTCGCTCCACCACCGCGCCGCCGCTCTCAACCTCCGCCGACTGGTCAAACTCGGCCTCACCCGCACCGACGGCACCTGGCACCTCGCCCCGGCCACCCCATAACAACGAAGGGGCCACCCGGCCTGCGGCCGGACAGCCCCTCAACAAGATCTTCAGCAGTCTTCTAG
>NZ_JBSFYR010000246.1:0-1574 GCF_053599875.1 Streptomyces sp. NPDC005151
GCCTGAGCCTGCTCCAGGACCTCCGTCCAGGACTCCAGCTCCTGCCTCGCCCGCGCCTCACGCCGTTCCATCAACCCCAGCACCGACGGCATCGCCTTCGACGGCCGGCTCACCGCCGGACGCCGCTAAAGAAATCCGACCGAGTTCCACCGTTAGCTGTACAGACCCGCAATAGGTCGTCCGGGAGCGCCGTTCAAGAGCACTCCCGAAAGGCACGACCATGCAATTCACTTCCGAACAGCGCCTCGACGACGGCGTCCTCGAACGCGAATTCACCCTCGGCGAGATCCCCGGCGTCCTGTGGACGTCTGGATCCGCATCTGCCCCGCTGATCCTGATCGGCCACAACGGCGGCTTGCACAAGCGGGAATCGCGGCTGGTGGCCCGGGCCCGGCACTCCGCGGCGGAGTACGGCTACGCGGTGGCCGCCATCGACCACCCCGGGCACGGTGAGTGGCCCCGTTCCGCCGTCGACGAGCAGGCCCGCGCCGACCTCCGCCGGGCGATGCAGGCCGGCGAGCCGGTCGACGAGATCTTCGAGTCCTTCATCGTCCCGCTGGTCGAAAAGGCGGTCCCGGAATGGCGGACCACCCTGGACGCCCTCCTTTCGCTGCCCGAGATCGGCGGTCCGGTCGGGTACTCGGGGATGACCGCCATCGGCATTCGGCTGGCGGTGGTCGAGCCGCGCATCTCGGCCGCCGGTTTCTTCGCCGGGGGTTTCGTGCCCCGCGCCCAGCGCGAGGAGGCCCGGCAGGTCACCATTCCGCTGCAGTTCCTGCTGCAGTGGGACGACGAAGGGAACGACCGGCAGCTGGCCCTGGACCTGTTCGACGCCTTCGGCACCAAGGAGAAGACGCTGCACGCCAATATGGGCGGGCACGCCGGCACCCCGTGGTTCGAGGTGGACGACGGGGACCGGTTCTTCGCCCGGCACCTGAAGTGAGGCCGGGCCGTCAGGCCGGCAGCAGACGCTAGGCGGTGTCGGCCAGCAGATGCACAACCGCCCCGATCGCGGCGGTACCGGCCATCGGCGGTGCCGGCCGGTCGGGGCGGCGCTCGGCCACCAGCGCCGCCATCAGCTGGGCCCACGCCGTGAGGCACCCGGCCCGTACCTTGCGGATCGCCGGGCAGGCGACCGACTCGGCCACCAGCCGGCAGTAGGTACGCATCGCGGCGTTCTGCATCCCGCGGGGGTCGTCGCTGGGCTCGGTGGCCTCGGTGGTCCGGCTGACCTAGGTGAACAGGCGGAGCTCAGGCTTGGGCGTCACGAACTCCTATCGCTCAGACTTCGATGGCACACGCTCAAACATTGGTGGCACAGGACATCGGGCACGACCGATGGGATCTCACGGAACTCGTCGCACCGATGGGCAGGCGAGACCGCGGCCTCGGTGACAGACATTGTGGCCAGGTGACAACTGACGCGGATCGGCTCAGGCGCTCTGTCCCGCCGTCCGTCCGAGGTGGTCAACTAGCTCCGTACTTCGCGGGTGGCTGGTTCGGGTGGAGTTGCTGCCTGGCCGTGTCTGGTTGGGGGGTGGTCGTGTTGACCGGGTGTGACGAAGTCTTCCCGG
>NZ_JBSFYR010000247.1:0-1557 GCF_053599875.1 Streptomyces sp. NPDC005151
CAACACCGGTGCGTTAGGGCTGTGACCTGCGATGCAACCCCGGTGTGAATGAGGAACGGGACCCCTGGTAGATCGTCTTGCGACCAAGCTCGAAGATCGTCGGGAGTCCCGTTGCAGGAGCAGTCTGTCATCACAGTGTCCGCGAAGATGGCGTCGGGGGTCCACGCGCCGGGGCATCTGGGCGAGCTGACCCAGATCGTGGACTTCGACCTCGTGGACGCCGTTCTCGCCGAGACCGGAGCACGGGAGAAGCGGATACGGCTGCTGCCGGCCCGGGTGATGGTCTACTTCGTCCTCGCGCTGGCGCTGTTCGAGCACTGCTCCTACCAGGCGGTGTGGGGCAAGCTGACCGTGCACCTGCCCGCTGCGGTCATCACACGTCCGGCGGTCTCCTCGCTCTCACGGGCCCGGCGCCGCCTGGGCGCCCGCCCGTTGAAGCTGTTGTTCGAGATATTGGCCGGGCCGGTCGGCGAGAAGAACCGGCCCGGTGTGCACTACCGGGGCCTGCGGACCGTCGCGATCGACGGCACCAGCCTGCACGTCCCCGAGGACAAGCAGATTCTCTGGCGCTATCCCAAGCGGGCCGGGGAGAAGATGGAGTTCGGCTACCCGCTGCTGCGGCTGCTGGTGATCGTCGAGTGCGGCACCCGGGCCCTGCTCGCCGCGGCCTTCGGCCCCGAGAGCGACGGCGAGACCACCTATGCCGCCGGGCTGTTGCACGTCCTGGACGACACGACGCTACTGCTGGCCGATGCCGGCTTCGACTCCCGCGACCTGCTGGAGAGAGTGCGAAGCACCGGAGCGCAGTTTTTGGTGCGCTCCGGTGCTTCGCGGTGTCCCACCGTCGTGCGCCGGCTGTCCGACGGTTCCTACCTCTCCCGGCTGAGCGGCCCCTACCGGGCCGGCCGGGGCTACTCGTCCCTGTCGGTGCGGGTGGTGGAGGCATGGATCACCGTCACCCTGGACGACGGCACGGTGCGCCGTGAGCAGTGGCGTCTGATCACCAGTCTGCTGGATCACGAGCGTTACCCCGCCGCCGAGTTGGTGGATCTTTACCACGAGAGGTGGCAGGTGGAGACCGCCTATTTCTCGATCAAGGCGAGCCTGCTGGACGGCCGGGTCCTGCGCTCCCGCAGCGTCGACGGCATCGACCAGGAGGTCTGGGCCCTGCTCGCCACCTACCAGGCCCTCATCCGAGCCGCCTCGGACGCCGTTGCCCACCGGCCCGACCTGGACATGGACCGCCTCAGCTTCACCGTCCTGCTCCAGACCGCCGCCGACACCGTGGTCACCGGACACGGCATCACCACCGGGAACGTCGACCTGGTCGGTGCGATCGGCACTGCCGCCCTGACCCGCCTCTGGCCCGCCCGCCGACGCCACCGCGTCAAGGCACGCAGCATCAAGAACTCGACCAGCAAATACGGCCCCAACGCCGGTAAACACCCCCAGAGAGCCCGAAGCTACACCGTCCACGCGGAGATCACGTTCATGGAGAACGGACTCGCTTCCCGGTCCCGGCACCCCTCTTCGGGAGAGTTGCGCCGCAGGTCACAG
>NZ_JBSFYR010000248.1:0-1554 GCF_053599875.1 Streptomyces sp. NPDC005151
CTAGTGCTGCCCCGCGCAAGTTCGTGGAGGGGTGTTGAGTCTGATCAGGCGGTCTTGAGTGGGCTGCCGTTATAGGTCCACCTGTACGGCTTCGCGGTCTCGTTGCGGCCGATGACGTAACTCTCCAGCTTGTCGATGAGGTCATCGCGGCTGGAGAAGTCACCGTGTCGTAGCACGCGGCGGGTCAGGACGGAGAAGAACAGCTCGATCTGGTTGAGCCAGGAGGCGTGCGGCGGGGTCCAGTGCACCTGCCAGCGCGGGTGGTCGGTCAGCCACGCCTTGGTGTGTCTGGCGGTGTGGGAGGAGCCGTTGTCCAGCACGACATGGATGTCCTGGCCTGGGGCGATGGCCGTGTCGAGCTGGTCGAGGAAGGCGGTGAACGTCGCTGCGTCGTTGCGGGCGATTATCTCGGTGAGGACCTCGCCGGTGCGCACATCCAGGGCGGCGACCAGCGAGGCGGTGCCGTGGCGGCGGTACTCGAACTCCTCGAGGGCGGGCTTGCCCGGCCCAGCGGGACGACCGGGGTGGCGCCTGGCACGGGCGGCGATCGCGGTCTTCTCGTCGATGGACAGCACCACCGCCCCTTCAGGCGGGTCGCGGTACAGGTCGCACACCTCCGCGACACGGTCCCAGAAGTCGGGGGTATCCCGGCGGGTGAGCCAGCCGCGGACCCGGTGCGGCTTGAGGTCCAGGTCTGCCAGGATGCGGCCGACTTGGGAGGCAGAGATGGTGGCGAAGACAGTGCCGGCGACCTGGGCGGCGATCGTGCGGTGCGACCAGGTCGCTTCCGGGTGCGGGGGTGCACTGGTGGCGGCGGCCACGATCGCCACCGTCACCTGGGGCCCGTAGGTCTTGGGCCGGCCCGAGCGGGCGGCGTCCTTCAGCCCGTCCCGGCCCAGAGCGGCGAACCGTCCGCGCCACTTACGGACCGTGTTCACGCTGACCGCCAGATCCCGCGCGATGGCCCCGTTGCTCAGGCCCTCAGCCGCCGCCAGCACGATCCGCGCCCGGAGCACCATCCGTACCTGGGCTTTCAGGGAGATCGCTGTACGGATCAGACGCTCGCGCACCCTCTCGTCCAACTCCACCACGACCGCCTCGACCATCCCGTGCCACACCCTCGCCCGCCCCGACCAAAGTGATGATCATGGCGTATGCGGCGGTGACCCAGCAGGATGGACCCGTGCCGAAGAATCCGCCCGAGTCCATGCAGGACCACCTGCGCCACCGTCTGAACGTCCGAGTCAAGGAACGCTGGCCCCAACTCACCCGCGTCCAGGTGCGATTCCGCTCCGGATTCGCCTACGTGGCAGGTGAGCTGCCTGGCGAGGAGGAACCGCTGCCCCTATGCCGCCTGCGCTTCACCGGCGTCCTGCACACCTGGGGCTTCGCCCTCTACCTCGCCAGCCGAGGCAAATACGAGGACAACTTCCTGCCCACCGGACTGCCCTTCGGCTCACCCGAAGACGCCCTGGACTGCGCCTGCGGCTTCTACCTCGGCGACCCGACGCCCTGATCAACACCCCTCCACGAACTTGCGCGGGGCAGCACTAG
>NZ_JBSFYR010000249.1:0-1532 GCF_053599875.1 Streptomyces sp. NPDC005151
CCGCCTCGCCTGGGCCGGTTACCCCACCGTCCAGCTGATGGCACTGGTGGAGACCGGCACCCGCGGCCTGCTCGGCGCCTGCTTCGGCCCCGCCGGCACCGGCGAGACCAGCTACGCCAAGCGCCTGCTGCCGCTGCTGGGCCGCGAACACCTCGTCCTGATCGACCGGGGCTTCGACAGCAACACCTTCCTGGCCCAGGTCGCCGCCACCGGCGCCCAGTTCCTGGCCCGCTGCAAGTCCACCCGCCGACCGCCCCTTATCCGAGCCCTGCCCGACGGCTCCTACCTGACGCGCTTCGGGGATCTGACGGTACGCGTCATCGAGGCCGACATCGTCTGCGTCCTGGCCGACGGCACCCGCGTCGGCGGACACTACCGCCTGGCCACCACCCTGCTCGACCCCGCAACCGACCCCGCCGAGCGTCTGACCAGGCTCTATGCCGAAAGATGGGAGATCGAATCGGCGTTCTTCGCCCTGCGCTCCACCCTCATGGCGGGCCGGGTCCTGCGCTCGGGCGACCAGTTCGGCATCGAGCAGGAACTATGGGCCACCCTCGCCCTCTACCAGGCGCTCCGCACCGTCATGGTCGACACCGTCGAGTCACGCCGGGCACCGACCCCGACCGCGCCGGCTTCACCACCGCCCTACAGACCGCACGCACCCAGGTCGTCCTCGCCGCCGAGATCGCCCCCGAAAATCCCCAGCCAGTCGGCACGATCGGCACCGCGGTCCTGGAGAACCTGCTGCCCGCCCGCCGCCCGCGCATCAGCGCCCGCAAGGTCAAATCCCCGATCTCCCGCTACCACGCCTTCAAGGGCCGGGCCCGACCCCCAGCCAGCACACCGGTGACCGCCATCGAGATCACCATCCACGACCGCACCGACACCCCGCTCGCGCCGCCCACCATCGCCCCACCACCGGAAGAGCAACACAACGGGCAGGAAAGCAACGAGAGTTCGCTGCCCATCTCCTCACGAGAAGAACAGGATTCGGCGGACCCAGGCGGCCGGATGACGCTCACCCTCGCCGTGCTGGCCAGCCGCCCCGGCAAGGCATGGCACGCCCGCGACGTCGCCCACCTCCTCGGCATCACGAACATCAACAGCTTCCGCGTCCAGATGTCCCAATGGGCCCACCGCGGACTGATCCACAAGACCGGACCTGCCACCTACGCCCTCGCCTGCTGACCACGAACGCGCTCGACACCAACCACAAGATCCTTAACTTCCCAGCCTTGGGTCAAGAAGCGGCAGCGGCGCTTGGGCGGGGTGGATGAGATGGTGCTTTCGCTGTCGGCGAAGGGTCTCACCCACGGGGAGATCTCCGCTCATCTGGCAGAGGTGTACGGCACCGAGATCTCCAGGTCCACGATCTCCACGATCACCGACAGCGTGATGGCCGGCATGGCCGAGTGGCAGAACCGGCCGCTGGATCGCGGGCGGTTTCCACTGATCGTTGCGAATCAGCGGTAGGCGAGTTCCTTTGACCAGCGTCTCATGGCCTCGGCGGGGGTGCGGTCGCCCAGGACGCG
>NZ_JBSFYR010000250.1:0-1530 GCF_053599875.1 Streptomyces sp. NPDC005151
GGTGTCGCGGATCCGGGCCACGCTCGGCGTGGAGGTCGAGGTCCGGACCCTGTTCGAGACTCCGACCGTGGCCGGCCTGGCCGCCCACCTGGCCGAAGAGGGTACGGGACGGGCTCGTACAACGTTGCAGGCGGGGGCCGAGCGTCCGGAGCGGGTGCCGTTGTCGTTCGCCCAGCGGCGGTTGTGGCTCCTGGCGCAGCTCGAAGGATCGAGGCCCACCTACAACATGCCCGTCGTTGTCCGATTGGCGGGGAATTTGGATGTCGCGGCGTTGGGTGTGGCACTGCGTGATGTGATCGCCCGGCATGAGTCGCTGCGGACGGTCTTCCCGGCCGTGGACGGTGAGCCGTACCAGCAGATCCTGGACCCGCGTGAACTCGACTGGGATCTGCGGGTATCGGCGACCGAGGACCTGGCAGAGGCGGTGGGACGGGCCTCGCGGTATGCGTTCGATCTGTCGGTGGAGGTGCCGGTCCGCGCGTGGCTGTTCGAGGCCGGTCCGGAGGAGCAGGTCCTGGTCATCGTGGTGCATCACATCGCCGGTGATGGCTGGTCGATGGGTCCGCTGAGTCGCGATCTGTCAGCGGCGTACGAGGCGCGGTCGCGTGGTGAGGTTCCGGTGTGGGAGCCGTTGCCGGTGCAGTACGCGGACTACGCGCTGTGGCAGCGGGAGTTGCTGGGCGACGAGTCGGATCGGGCGAGTCTGCTGTCGGCGCAGGTCGACTACTGGCGTCGGATGCTGGCCGGTGCGCCGGAGGAGTTGGCGCTGCCGGTGGACCGGCCGCGCCCGGCAGCGGCGAGCCACCAGGGCCATGTCGTACCGCTGAGAGTGCCCACTGACGTCCACCAGCGCCTGACGGAGTTGGCGCGGGCCGAGGGCGTGACGGTGTTCATGGTGTTGCAGGCCGCGCTCGCCGTGATGCTGTCGCGGGTGGGCGCCGGTACGGACATCCCGGTGGGTTCGGCGGTGGCGGGTCGTACGGACGAGGCTTTGGACGATCTGGTCGGGTTCTTCGTCAATACGTTGGTGATCCGGACGGATCTGTCGGGTGATCCGGAGTTCCGGCAGGTGCTGGGGCGGGTGCGTGAGACGAGCCTGGGCGCGTTGGCGCATCAGGACGTGCCGTTCGAGCGGCTGGTGGAGGAGCTGGCTCCGGCGCGGTCGTTGGCGCGGCATCCGTTGTTCCAGGTGATGCTTACCGTCCAGAACACTGACCGCGCCGTGTTGGACCTGCCTGATGTGACTGCGGGAGGTGCGCCGCTGGACGACTCCCTGCTCGTGGCGAGGTTCGACCTTGATGTCTCGTTGTCCGAGGTCTTCGATGACCAGGGCCGTCCCGCCGGCCTGCGGGGAGCGCTGGTCGCGTCGGCGGATCTGTTCGAGATGGCGACCGCCGAACGAATGACGGCCTGGTTCGCCCGAGTGGTGCAGACGGTGACCGCGGCGCCCGGTGTTCGTCTGCATGCGGTGGATGTGCTGGATGCGGGTGAGCGGGATCGGTTGTTGGTGGAGTGGAATGACACGGCGTC
>NZ_JBSFYR010000251.1:0-1528 GCF_053599875.1 Streptomyces sp. NPDC005151
ACGGACCTCTTCCATTTCCTCAGGTGTCACACCTGAAAGAAGATCACAACCCTACTCCTGCGTGATCATCCGGGGTACCTAACAAAGCCCTACTAACGCACTGGTGTTGTACTCGAGTGATGTCTCCGACGGGCAGTGGGCCCTGGTCGAGCCCGTGATCACGGCGTGGAAGGCCGCGCATCCGTCGGTCAGTGGCCACCAGGGCAGATATGCGATGCGGGAGATCGTAAACGCGATCCTGTACCAGAACCGCAGCGGCTGCCCGTGGGACCTGCTGCCCCACGACCTGCCGCCCGCCGGTGCGGTGAAGTACTACTTCTACAAGTGGCGCGACGATGGCACCGATCAGACCATTCATGATCTGCTGCGATGGCAACTGCGGGAGAAGAAGTGGCGATTAGCCGACCCGAGCCTCATCGTCATAGACACGCAGAGCATCCGTGCCGCCGTCGGCGTCCCGGCCGCCACGACCGGCAAGGACGCGGCGAAACGGGTGCCGGGGCGGAAGAGATGCCTGGCCGTGGACGTATTGGGTCTCGTCGTCGAGGCTGTCGTCCTGCCGGCGTCCGCGCACGACAACGCCGCCGGCATCGCGCTGCTGGACGGCGTGGCCGCCCAGATGGATACCGTGAAGAAGGCCCTGGCCGACCAGGGGTTCAAGAAGGCCGTCGTCGACCACGGCAAGCAGTACGGCATCGACGTCGAGATCGTTGAGCGCAACCCGGCCGACAAGGGCTTCGTCCCGCAGGCCAAGCGGTGGATCGTGGAGCAGACGAACGGGATCCTGATGTTCTGCCGCCGCCTGGTCCGTGACTACGAGCACCGGCTCGCCACCTCGCGCTCTCGCGTCTTCTGGGCGATGACCTCTGTCATGGCCCGCCGACTCACCGGCGCCACCCTGCCCTCCTGGAGGGCCGCATGAGCGACAACCCGCAGATCAGAGACGTCCTTGCCTACGTCGAGGCCTGGATGAGCGAACTCGGCGAGCAGGCCGGGCAGCTCCGCGCGTCCATCGAGGACCTCACCGCCCGCCTCGGAGAACTCGACGCGGAGACCGAGAACCTGCGCATCACCCGCAAGACCCTCCTGAACATCCCAGCACCGGAGCTCGCCGACGATCCGCCGCGGCCCGAGGCGCCGGACCACCCCGCTTACCAGCAGATTCTCGCGGCCTTCACCGACACCGGCCATCCGATGCGGGCTCGGGACCTGTGCGAGGCACTCGGCCTGCCGATCCTCCCGAAGAACACCGAAGGCATCCGGTCCAAGCTGAAACGCCTGGTCACACGGGGCATTCTCACCGAACCCGAACCCGGCCTGTTCGCTCAGCTCCACACCTGAGTACCAGTCCGCCCCGCCGACCAGGACTCCTCTCCCAACCCCAAGCATCAACCGGACATCAGGTCACGTACCGCACTCTGAGACAGCGTCACGGGGGCGTCGCGAATTTATGGGTTGCTTCCGGGGATTGGGTTCGTTGATGTGGTATGGGTCGTTTCGATGAGTTGATCAGTCCGTTGCGGGCGAA
>NZ_JBSFYR010000252.1:0-1511 GCF_053599875.1 Streptomyces sp. NPDC005151
CAAGGCCGTGAAGTTACGGCTGCGGGGCTGGTGGCAAGGGGTCTCGGTTGGGTGGAGTGCCGGACGTAGGAAGCGGAGCCCCGGTAGAACGACTTGTCGACCAAGACCAGTCATTCCAACCCGGGAGCTCCGCTGTCCGATCAGTGTGTCATCACGCGTGAAATCACGGTAGCCAAGGGCCTGTTCGCCCCGGGGCATCTGGGGGAGCTCACCCGGATCGTCCCGTTCGACATGGTCGATGCGGCCCTTGCCGAGGCCGGTGGTACCCAGCGGCGACTGCGGAAACTTCCCGCCCGGGTGGTGGTCTATTTGCTGCTGGCCGCCGCCCTGTTCGAGGAGTGCGGCTATCTGGCCGTCTGGCGCAAGCTCACCAGTGCCCTGGACTCGATACCCATCCCGAAGATCACCGGGACCGCGTTGTGGGACGCCCGGGCCCGGCTCGGGGTACGCCCCATGCGGACCCTGTTCGACATGCTGCGCGGCCCCGCCTCGGCGATTCGCACCGGCGGGGCCCGCTGGAAGGGGATGCTGACAGTCGCGATCGACGGCACCTACCTCGATGTCCCCGACAGCCCGTTGCACCGGGCCCGGCTGGGCAAGGGCTCCAACCAGTACGCCACCTCCGGCTACCCGCAGATCTGCCTGACCGCCCTGGTTGCCTGCGGCACCCGCGCGGTCATGGACGCCGCCTTCGGTCCACGCAGCCGCGGTGAAACCTTCTACGGCACGCGCCTGATGCGCTCCCTGCACCACGGCATGATCGTGCTCCTGGACCGCGGCTTCTCCGGGACCCCGTTCCTGACCGCCGTCGCCGGCGCCGATGCCGCCTTCCTGGCCCGCGTCTCGGCCGCCCGCAAGCCCCCGGTACTGGCCCGCTACGACGACGGCTCGTTCCTCTCCCGCTTCGGCACCCTCGAGGTCCGCATCATCGAGTGCGAGATCACCATCTCGACCTCCGCCGGACAGCACACCGGCCTCTATCGCCTGGCCACCAACCTGCTCGACCCTCACCGCTTTCCGGCGTTCGCACTGGTCAGCCTGTATCACGAGCGCTGGGAAGTGGAGTCCGCCTACTTCGAGATCAAGAAGTCGATGCTGGGCCGGCGGGTCCTGCGCTCGAAGACCTGGGCCGGGATCGCCCAGGAGGTCTACGCCCTGCTGAGCGTCTACCAGCTTCTGCGGACCGCCATCACCGACGCCACCGACACAGTCCCTGGCGCCGACCCCGACCGGGCCAGCTTCCGCATCGCCCTGGAAACCGCCCGCGACCAGGTCATCCAGGCCGCCAACGTCATCGCCGACACCAGGATCGACCTCGTCGGGACGATCGGCCGGGCAGTACTGGACCAGCTCATGCCCGCCCGACGCCTACGCGTCAGCCCCCGCGCGGTCAAACGCCCCCTGTCCCGCTACGCGTACAAAAGCCTCAAAGTCGACCGGCGTACCTACAAAGCCACCCTCAGGATTGACATCTTGCAACCAACGATCAGCCCGTAACTTCACGGCCTTGC
>NZ_JBSFYR010000253.1:0-1495 GCF_053599875.1 Streptomyces sp. NPDC005151
GCCCGGTGAGTGCCCAAGTGGCTAGTCCCGCCGACGGGGGACGTTCTCCCTCGGACCCGGTCCGTGCCTTGCAGCATGCGCTCTACCGGACGGCCAAGGCCGATCCCGGGCGACGGTTTCACGCGCTGTGGGACAAGGTCCTGCGCAGGGACGTCTTGTGGCGTGCGTGGGTCACGGTGCGCCGCAACGACGGTGCTCCGGGTATTGACGGGACCACGCTGGCCGAGGTCGAGGAGTACGGGGTGGCCCGGCTCCTCGACGAGTTGGCCGCGGAGTTGAAGGAAGGCCGGTATCGTCCCCTTCCGGCACGCCGGGTGTTCATACCCAAGCCCGGCAGCCAGGAGACGAGACCGCTGTCGATTCCTTCGGTTCGCGACCGGATCGTGCAGGCCGCGCTGAAGACCGTGCTTGAACCCGTGTTCGAGGCGGATTTCCTGCCGTGCTCGTTCGGGTTCCGGCCCAAGCGCGGGGCGCATGATGCCCTCCAGGTCGTCATTGACGAGTCCTGGCGGGGCCGCCGGTGGGTGGTCGAGACGGACATCGCCAACTGCTTCGAGGCGATTCCGATCGAGAAGTTGATGCAGGCGATCGAGGAGCGTGTCTGCGACCAGTCCGTCTTGAAGCTGCTGCGCGTGATGTTGCGGGCGGGAGTGATGGAGGACGGGAAGGTTCGTCGGCCGGTCACTGGTACTCCCCAGGGCGGGGTTGCCTCCCCGCTGCTGGCGAACGTCTATCTGCACCGGATCGACCGGGCATGGGACGTGCGACAGCACGGGGAACTGGTGCGTTATGCCGACGATGCGCTGGTGATGTGCACCTCCCGGCGGCAGGCCGAGGCCGCGCTCGCGCGGCTTCGGGAGCTGCTGGCCGAACTCGGCCTGGAGCCGAAGGAGGCCAAGACGCGGATCGTGCACCTGGAGGTGGGCGGCGGGGGAGTGGATTTCCTCGGCTTCCACCACCGCCTGGTGCGTCACGTCCCGCGTCGGGGCGGCAAGCCCGTCACCTACCTCGCTCGCTGGCCCGCAGACAAGGCTATGCGGCACGCACGTGACCGGCTCCGTGAACTGACGGACCGGTCCCGGCTGCGGCTGCCCGTTGAGGTGGTGGTGCAGGAAATGAACTGGTTCCTGTCGGGATGGGCGGCGTACTTCAAGTACGGCAACTCATCACGCCACTTCGACGAGATCAGGATGTTCACGCGGACGCGACTGGCGCTGTGGATGGCCAAACGGCACCACCGCAGTCGCGGGTTCGGCTGGTCGGTGGTTGCCTACCAGATGTCCGGACCTCTCGCCCTGATCGACCTTGTCGGGATCGTTGCCGCACCCAGGCCGAACCGGCCTTGGCGGGAGAGACCGAATGCCGGCGGTGAACGGCGTCGGTGAGCCGTGTGCGGGAGAACCGCATGCACGGATCGAGGTGGCGGGGACTGGAAACGGAGCGTACGTACTACGCCACCGCGCCAGTCCCCGACCCTACCGATCAGGCCGTTGCT
>NZ_JBSFYR010000254.1:0-1465 GCF_053599875.1 Streptomyces sp. NPDC005151
CTAGTACTACAGGGCTAGATCTGCATCATCTGGAGGCGCATGCGTCGGCGGAAGTGGTGCCTCCTGGCCTCAAGTTGGTGACGGCGGCGGAACGTTGACCAGCGCAGGGCGTTTTGGATCTCGTGGAGGGGCCGGCCTATGAGGTTGAACAGGCGTCGGGCCTCGGCGAGGGAGGCCCTCAGGGGCGGTCGCGTCCGAGGCCGCCCCGCAGGTGCGGGTTCATCTGGTTGCGGACGGTCCGTCAGCTTGGTCGCGGAAAGTTGTCCACAGGCCAAGGTTCCCCTTTTGAAGCGTCTGGCGCATCACCGCGAGCAGACACAGGGCCAGCATCGACATGGTGACGTGCCGGTGCCAGGCGTCGTACTTGCGGACCTGGTACTGGTCGAGTCCGGTCTCCTGCTTGGCGGCTTCGAAACACTCCTCGACGGGCCAGCGCGAACCGATCGCGCGGATCACCTCGCCCAGCGGGTCGCGGCGCGGGTTGAAGCAGTGGAAGTAGGCGAGCTCGGAGCCGTCCATGGCGCGGCGCACGACGAACTGGCGCTGTGGATCGGGGGTGTTCAGCACGGCCCAGTCGTAGCTGCGGAAGCCTTTCGTGCCGATGCCACAGGCCCGGCGGGTGAAGGCGCGCTCCGGCAGGCGCGCCGTCAGTTCGTCGATCCTCGCCGTGCTCCCGTCCGCGTCGGCGACCTCGGTGTTCTTCGGCACGGCCATCACGTAGGAGACGGTGCGCGCCTCCAGGAAGGCGCGCAGAGCCGGGCTCTGCCCGAACTCCTCGTCGGCGGCGAACCAGGCGAAGGGCACCTTCGCCGCCAGCGCGCGTTCGACCATGAGCTGGACCTGCTGCGGGCGGGTGCGGAAAGGCACCGCGTCGGGCACTCCGGCCTCGCGGCACCGCTCGCGGTCGGCGGCCCAGGTGTGCTCGGGCAGGTACAACTCCCGATCCAGCAGCAGTCGGTGACCGCCCGGGGTGGCGTAGGCCAGGAAGGTGCCGATCTGACAGTTGTCGATCCGCCCGAGCGTGCCGGAGTACTGTCGCTGCACCCCGGCGGACTTGCGGCCCTTCTTCGCGAAGCCGGTCGGGTCCGCGATCAGCACCGCCCGCTCGTCGGCGAAGTGCTCCATCGCATAACCGACCAGCTCGTCCCGCAGCCGGTCCGCGTCCCACGGGGTCAGGTTCAAGAACCGCTGCATCCGCTTGGGTTCGGGCGCCCCGACGTGCTCGGCGATGGTCCAGCCGTTCTTCTTCTCCAGCGGCGCCAGCAGCCCGCGCAGATACGCGCCCGCGTGCGCCCGCGACTCCGGCCGGTAGAACAACGGCCCAATCCGGGCGCACACCGCCTCGAACTCCGCGTCCAGGACCTCCAGGTCCTCCGCCGCCAGCTCGTCCTTATCCCGACCTCGTGCACTCACGACAGACCATTCTGCCTCAATCGCACACCAAGATCTATCCCTGTAGTACTAG
>NZ_JBSFYR010000255.1:0-1415 GCF_053599875.1 Streptomyces sp. NPDC005151
GGCTCCCCTGTCGCTTCCGTGGGTCGCTGACCTGGTCTGATATGCAGAACACGCCGTACCCCGGCTACGTTTCGACTTGCGACGGTACGAAACGGAAGAACCTGGATACGGCGTGCAATCTGCAAGGATATGGACTCGGCTGCTCGGTGTCGAGAAGACCGTGATCGAGCGGGTCGAGGCCGAGGAGAGCGACTCGGACGAGGGCGGCCCGCAGGACGTGCTGATCGTGATGCACGCCCGGCCGGCCCGGGGCCGACGGCGGCGGTGCGGGATCTGCGACCGGCGGTGCGCCAAGTACGACAACGGCGAGGGCCGGCGGCGCTGGCGGGCGCTGGACCTCGGCACGATACGGGCGGTGATCGAGGCCGACGCGCCCCGCATCTCCTGTCCCGAGCACGGGGTGACCGTGGCGGCGGTGCCCTGGGCACGGCACGACGCCGGACACACCCTGCCGTTCGACGAAACGGTGGCGTGGCTGGCGACCTGCTGCTCGAAGACCACCGTCACCCAGCTGATGCGGATCGGCTGGCGCACGGTGGGCAACATCTGCACCCGGGTGTGGGACGACGTCACCGAACGGGTGGACTTGCTGGCCGGGTTGCGCCGGATCGGCATCGACGAGATCAGCTACAAGAAGCACCACAAGTACCTCACCATCGTGGTCGACCACGACTCCGGCCGCCTGGTGTGGGCCGAAGCCGGACGCGACAAGGCCACCCTGCGGACGTTCTTCGACCTGCTCGGCGAGGAGCGCTCGGCGAAGATCACGCATGTCACGGCGGACGCCGCCGAGTGGATCTCCAAAGTGGTCGCCGAGCGCTGCCCGGGTGCGGTGCGGGTGATGGACCCCTTCCACGTCGTCCAGTGGGCGACCGAGGCCCTGGACCAGGTCCGCCGCGATGTCTGGAACACCGAACGCGGCGGCAAGGGCCGTGCCACCGCAGGCTCCAAGTCCCTCAAGAGGTCCCGCTGGGCACTGTGGAAGAACCCGGAGGATCTCACCGAAGGCCAGCGGGCCCAGCTCGCCTTCATCGCCAAGGCCCATCCCGTCCTGCACCGCGCCTACCTGCTCAAGGAGGGCCTGCGGATGGCACTCAAGCAAGGCGCGGACACCCAACAGGCTCTGTGGGACTGGGTACTGTGGGCTCGCCGCTCCCGCCTGGCCCCGTTCGTCGCGCTGCAACGCTCCATCGTCCGGCACTGGGACGCCATCGTCGCAGCCTCCGAGCACCACTTGAGCAACGGACTCGTCGAGAGCATGAACACCAAGATCCGCCTGATCACCCGCATGGCCTTCGGCTTCAAACACGCCGACGCCCTCATCGCCCTCGCCATGCTCAACCTCGGCGGCCACCGGCCTCACCTACCAGGCCGTCAAGCCACATAAACCCACCCACGGAAGCGACAGGGGAGCC
>NZ_JBSFYR010000256.1:0-1390 GCF_053599875.1 Streptomyces sp. NPDC005151
TCAGTCGGTCCTACGTTGTTGGTGGGTTGGATGGGCCGTCGTAAGGTCCAGAGGCCCAGAGACACCGGGTATGGCTTTCAGTCGGTTGCCCTCGATGGTTCCGCCCACCTGGCCGCCCGGTGTCTCACGACGACTCGGCCGCTGATTAGGAGCTGCGAGCACTTCGTGTGTATCGCTGAGTAGGACCACGCTGGCGAGGTCGTTCGGGAGAAGAGCACACACCGACGAACCGGAGGAACCCGTGTCCCAGATCTGGGCGGGTGTGGACATCGGCAAGACCCATCACCACTGCGTGGTCCTGGATGCCGAGGGCAAGCGGCTGCTGTCGCGCCGCGTGCTGAACGACGAGCCGGAGCTCCTGGCGCTGCTCGGCGACGTGCTGGAAATCGACGAGGACGCCGTGTGGGCGGTCGATGTCGCTGACGGCATGGCCACCTTGCTGATCAGTGTGCTGCTCAACCACGGCCAGCAGCTGCTCTACATCCCCGGCCTCGCGGTGAACCGGGCGTCGGCCGGCTACCGGGGCACCGGCAAGACCGATGCCAAGGACGCCACCGTCATCGCCGACCAGGCTCGGATGCGCCACGACCTGGCCGTCCTGCGGCCGGACGACGAGCACGCCATCGAGCTGCGGGTCCTCACCAACCGCCGGGCCGACCTGAACGCCGACCGCACTCGACGGATCAATCGCCTGCGCGGTCAACTCACCAGTATCTTCCCCGCGTTGGAGCGGAGTTTGGATCTGGGCAACGTCGGCCCGCTCATCCTGTTGACCGGTTACCAGACCCCGGCCGCTTTGCGCCGCACCGGCCGCAAGCGGCTGGAGACCTGGCTGCGCAACCGCCACGTCCGCAGTCCCGAGGCCCTCGCCACAGCCGCCCTGGAAGCGGCCGAGCGCCAGCACACCGCCGTCCCCGGGGAGAAGATCACCGCACAGGTGATCCACACCCTGGCGAAGGAGGTGATGGGCCTCAACGAGCAGATCACGGAGATCGACAAGCTCATTGCGGCCCGGTTTCGCGACCATGAACTCGCCGAAGTGATCTCCAGCATGCCCGGGATCGGCCCGCTGCTGGGCGCCGAGTTCCTCGCCGCCACAGCCGGGGACATGAGCCGCTACGGCACCGCCGACCGTCTGGCCAGCCTCGCCGGAGTCGCCCCAGTGCCCCGGGACTCGGGCAATGTCAGCGGAAATCTGCACCGGCCCCGGCGCTACCACCGCGGCCTGCAACGCGTCTTCTACACCTCCGCGCTGATCAGTATCCGCAGCTGCGACGCATCGCGGCGCTTCTACGAGCGCAAGCGCGCCGAAGGCAAGCGGCACACCCAGGCGGTCCTCGCCCTGGCCCGTCGACGGGTCAACGTCCTGTGGGCTTTGATACGTGACGGA
>NZ_JBSFYR010000257.1:0-1367 GCF_053599875.1 Streptomyces sp. NPDC005151
TCAGAGGGCGTTAAGTCCCTTTCCGAATGATCTGGTGTCGCTCGTTCGTGGGTAAGGACATCGTTCAGTCCCACTCCAGTGTCGTGTGCATGATGTTGTCGCCGTATGGAACGGATGCCGTACTCAACCGACTTGTCCGACGCGCAGTGGGCGTTGCTCGAGCCGCTGGTCACCGCGTGGAAGCAGGAGCGGGTGGCGCGGTCGGCGACCGGGGACCCGGGCTCCTGCGACCTGCGGGAAGTTGTGAACGCGCTGCTCTACCAGAACCGGACGGGCTGTCAGTGGCGGCTGCTGCCGCACGACCTGCCGGCCTGGTCGGCGGTGTTCTACTACTTCACCCTGTGGCGCCAGGACGGCCTCGACCAGCGGATCCAGGAGATCCTGCGCTGCCAGGTGCGGGAGCGGGCCAGACGATTAGAGGACCCGTCCCTGGTGATCATCGACACCCAGTCCGTCCGCGCGGCGGCCGGGGTGCCGAAGGCGACGACGGGACTGGACGCGAACAAGAAAACGCCGGGCAGGAAGCGGGGACTCGCCGTCGACGTCCTGGGCCTGATCATCGGTGTGGTCGTCCTGCCGGCCAGTGCGCACGACAACGAGGCCGGCATCGCCCTGCTTGACCAGGCGGCCGAACGGTGCGGGATGCGCCTGGAGAAGGCCCTGGTCGACCAGGGCTTCAAGGACGCCGTGATCATCCACGGCGTCGTGAACGACATCACCGTCGAGGTGGTCCGCCGCAACCCCGACGACCAGGGCAGAGGCTTCGTGCCACAGCCCATCCGGTGGCGGGTCGAACAGGTCAACGGCACCCTCATGCTGCACCGCCGCCTCGCCCGCGAATACGACCACCGGCCCGACAACTCCGCCTCCCGCGTCTACTGGGCCTCCACCGCCGGCATGCTCCGCCGTCTCACCACCCCCGCCCCCGCCTGGCGGGACGACTTCGAGGTGGCCGCGTGAACGTCACCGACCTCCTCGAACTCCTCCGCGAGCAGCACGAACAGGCCACCGCCCACGCCGACGACCTGCGACAGCAGCTTCAGGAACTGACCGCGGCCCTCACCGAGGCCGAAGACCGCCTCGCCGAACTGGCCACCACCCGGAAGAACATCGAGAACCTGATCCCCGCCCAGGGTGCACCGCCGGCCCTGCCGACCGCCGACACCTACCAACGGATCCTGACCGTGTTCAACGAGCACCCCAAACAGCCGTTTCGCGCCCGCGAGCTCCACCAACTGCTCGGCCTGCCCACCGACGAGGCCACCGTGAACGTCACCCGCTCCCGCCTCGGACGACTCGTCCGCCAAGGCATCCTCACCCAGCCCGGACGCGGCCAATACGAGAAACGGACTTAACGTCCTCTCAGA
>NZ_JBSFYR010000258.1:0-1341 GCF_053599875.1 Streptomyces sp. NPDC005151
AGAAGCTGTATGCCTATCGATCATGTGGACGGTTCTGGTCGAACAGCGGCTTTGGGCGGGTGATCTTGGCCGGGTGGGTGCATGAAGACAGGGCCTCCGGTGCAGCACGAGGGTGTTGAAGCCAACCCGTGAGCCTGGAGGCCCTGTTGTCGCATTTGTACGCGGTTTCGCCCCTGGAGTTCAACTTGGCGGGTTCGGCGTGCGATTGCCTCGCTCACCGGTTCGGGAACGCGGCCGACCAGCCGGACCGGATTCCGGCCTACGACTCGGACATGACGGACGCGGAGTGGGCGGTGGTGCGGGACGCGCTGCCGGTGCCGGCCTGGATGGAGGGCCGCGGCGGGCAGCCGGAGGGCTACTGCCACCGGCAGATGATCGACGCGATGTTCTACGTCACCGACAACGGAATCAAGTGGCGCGCGATGCCCGTCGACTTCCCCGCCTGGGACCGCGTCTACGCCTTCTCCCGCAGATGGCGGAAGAATGGCCTGGTCAAGGAGTTGCACGACCGACTGCGTGACAAGGTCCGTGTCGCGGAGGGCCGGGAGGCGGAGCCGACCGCGGGGATCATCGACTCTCAGTCGGTGAAGGCGGCCGCCTCGGTGCCCGCCGCCTCACGCGGCTACGACGGCGGCAAGAAGATCAACGGCCGGAAGCGGCACGTCATCACGGACTGCCTCGGCCTGATCCTGATGGTCATGGTGACCGCCGCGAATGTCACCGACCGCCAGGCCGCCCGGGTGATGCTGCCCCAACTGGCCGCCCGCTACCGGAAGATCCGCCTGGTGTGGGCCGACGGCGGATACACCGGCCGCCTGGTCGACTGGGCGAAGGACAAGCTCCGCCTGGCCCTTGAAGTCGTCAAGCGGAGCGACGACATGACCGGATTCGTGGTGCTGCCGAGACGGTGGGTGGTGGAACGCACACTGGGCTGGCTGATGCGCTCGCGTCGTCTGGCCCGGGACTACGAGACGCTGCCCGCCAGCAGCGAAGCGTTTATCCACTGGTCCGCGACCATGCTCATGGCCCACCGCCTGGCCCGCACCACGGCCCCCGCTCCCCGGCCGCTCAGCACTCCGCGGCAGGAGAAGACGACGCTCGCGGCATGAACCGGCCCGACGGAGAGGGTGCCAGCCAGTCCCGCTCGACGAGCCGCCGCGCCTTCGACCGCACTCCCTCGATCTTCGCCGGCACCAGGTCAAGCCCCAGCCGGTCCGTCATCTCCTTCGCCGTCACCCCCTCCCCACCACCCGCGGGTCCGGCCTCCAGCAACTCCACGATCCGCCGGTAGTCCGGCGCGAGCGCCGCCACCGTCGCTCCCTCCCACCAGCGCGGCACGAC
>NZ_JBSFYR010000259.1:0-1327 GCF_053599875.1 Streptomyces sp. NPDC005151
ACCGCCCCGGTTCGAGTAGAGGCTCGATTTCATGAAAGGATCGAGTCATGGCAAGACCTTCCCGTTACCCCCTTGAGCTCCGCCGCCGTGCGGTGCGCATGGTCGCCGAAGTGCGCGACGACCACCCGAACGAGACGGCCGCTTTGCAGGCGGTGACCGAGAAGCTCGGCATCGGGTCCCGCGAGACGCTGCGGAACTGGGTGAAGCAGCACGAGATCGACGCGGGGACGCGACCGGGGGCGACGACGGAGGAGTCCGCCCAGCTGAAGGCGTTGAAGAAGGAGAACGCCGAGCTGAAGCGGGCGAACGAGATCCTGAAGGCCGCGGCGAGTTTCTTCGCGGCCGAGCTCGACCGGCCACACACACGCTCGTAGCGTTCATCGACGAGCACCGGGACCGCTTCGGCGGCGTCGAGCCGATCTGCAGGACCCTCACCGGGCACGACTGCAAGATCGCCCCTTCCACGTACTACGCCCACAAGAAACGCCTCGCCTCCCCCTCCGCCCGTTCCCTGCGTGATGAGGAACTCAAGGAGCGGATCCAGGAGGTCTACACATCCAACTACCGCGTCTACGGGGCCCGGAAGATCTGGCGCGAGCTGAACCGGCAGGAACACGCTGTGGCCCGCTGCACCGTCGAGCGCCTCATGCGCGAGATCGGCATCACCGGCGCCGTCCGCGGCAGGAAGGTGATCACGACGATCACCGATCCAGCCGCCGGGCGGGCCCCGGACCTCCTCGACCGCGACTTCGTCGCCAGTGCCCCCAACCGCTGCTGGGTCGCCGACTTCACGCACGTCGCCACCTGGAACGGGGTCGTCTACGTCGCCTTCGTCGTGGACACCTTCTCCCGTCGCATCGTCGGCTGGTCCGCCTCCACATCCAAGGAGACCAGGCTCGTCCTGGACGCCCTGGAGATGGCGCTGTGGCAGCGCGACCGGGACGGATTCCCGCACGCACATGGCGAGTTGATACATCACTCGGACGCGGGGTCGCAGTACACATCGTTCGCGCTGGCCGAGCATCTGGACCGAGCAGGGATCGCGGCATCGATCGGCTCGGTCGGCGACGCCTACGACAACGCCCTGATGGAATCGACGATCGGCCTGTTCAAAACCGAGCTAATCAAACCCGGCCGGCCCTGGAAGACGCTCTCCCAGGTCGAGCTCGCCACCGCCGAGTGGATCGACTGGTACTGCCACCGCCGACTCCACGGTGAGATAGGCCACGTCCCGCCCGTCGAGTACGAGACCAACCACTACATGGAATCCACGAAACCCCAGGTCACAACCACCATCTGAGATCTCTACCGAACCCGGGGCGGTTCA
>NZ_JBSFYR010000260.1:0-1311 GCF_053599875.1 Streptomyces sp. NPDC005151
TCCGCTGATCCTTGCATCACACCCGATCGGCCATGGCCCTTTCAGGACCGGACGATCACTGTCAACGGCCCCGGCTCGGCCACCACCGGCTCGCAGGCGTGTGACTGGAAGTCCTCCTGGGAGGTACCGGGACCGCTGCAAGCTCCGCGGCCAGGGGCGTGCGGGCGGCCATCAACCGCCCAGCCCACGCTGCGCACCGGCCGTTGTCGCTGTGTCCGTTAATGGTCACAGCAACGTCATGGATCAAGGACATCCCGTTCTCAGGAGTACGACGTGATGCATGGTCAGTGAACAAGCAGTTCACAGACGTCAGCTGCTCCGACTCTTTGAAGGACCCGTCCTCATGGCCTCCCTGCGTACCCGTTCCGTTCTGCTCGCCGCCGCTTTCGTCGCCGGGACCGCGCTGCTGACGGCCTGCCAGAGCGACACCACCGGCGCAGCCTCGTCGGCCGCCACGGCCACCGCTTCTTCGACGAAGGCGGCTGACGAGGGTAAGGACGCAACGGCTTCGGACACCAGCACCGCCGCGCCTTCCTCCTCCGGTGGCGATTCCGGCAACTCCGGCTCGAAGGCGCCCGCCGCAAAGAACGGCTCCAGTGGTACCGGTAAGAGCGGCTCGGGATCCGCCCCCGAGAGCGCCGGCGACGGGGACAACCAGGGCAAGGTGGGCAAGGGCGTGAGCGGCACATGGTTCGGGAATGTGTCGTACCTGGCGCCCGGCAAGTACACGGTGTCCGGCCAGAAGGGCGAGGAGCAGGCATTCTTCACGGCCGATGACACGGAGATCTGGGGCGCGGGTGACATCTGCGGCGACGAGAACGACCAGTCCGCCACCAAGTGCACCGAGCAAGAGCTGCAGGCTGCTGCGCAGAAGGGCGTCTCCGCCGAGGTGAAGATCAGCAACGGCATCGCCACCCGCATCACCGAAGACCACTGACCCTTCAGCTACAGCCGGGACCCGGACCTGCGGGACTTCTGCCACCGTCAGCGCCTGCCCCACGTGCTCGGCGTCGCGGTGGGCCTGCCCCTGGACGGACCGCCCGGAAAGCCCGAACGCGACCAGGCCCGCATGTGGCGGCCTGGATGAATGAGGTTCCCCCGAGATGCGGAAGATGGTGACAGCGGATCAGATAGTTCTCATGAGAGGAACATCGACCATGGCCGTGCGATCTCTCGGTTTCGGGACAGTGGTAGTGAGAGACAGCGGGCCTTTTGGGCAAGGCCGTGAAGTTACGGGCTGATCGTTGGTTGCAAGATGTCAATCCTGAGGGTGGCTTTGTAGGTACGCCGGTCGACTTTGAGGCTTTTGTA
>NZ_JBSFYR010000261.1:0-1290 GCF_053599875.1 Streptomyces sp. NPDC005151
GGCAGTCGGTGGTGGAGGTGGCGGAACCCGCGTCGGACACGGGCGGGCGTGAGCCTGCCTGGCAGTGCGGGTCTTTCCCAGGGACGGCGGAGGTCGTCGGTGAGGTCGCGGGCGAGTCTGAGCTGGGTGTAGGCGACGATGACGGTCCAGCTCCAGCGGTCGGCCGCGCGCGGGTCGCGGAGCTGGGGCACGGTCCAGCCGAGGGTTTGTTTGAACATGCGGAAGGTGTGCTCCAGATCGAACCTTCTGAGGAAGGTGTGCCACCAGCGTGTGATGTCGTCGGCGGTGGCGCTGGTGGCCGAGGACCACAGCCACAGGGGCTTCGGGGTCCTTTCGCCGGGAAGGTGGTCGACTTCCAGGCGGATTACGGTGCCCTGGACGATGGGCAGTTCGCCGTCGTGGTCTTCCCAGCCGGCCCGGTGGGTCAGGGCGGGATGCAGTGGGTTCCAGGCCAGGGCGACGGCCTCGCCGTAGTGGTCGGTGTGCTCGGCCGTCGCCCGGCCGGGGGCGGGCCAGGTGGTGTCGTCGGCGAACTTGAACGCCGCTCCGTATCTGGGCGGGCGTCCGTTCCTGCCGCGTGCCCGGGGCGGGGGCGGGAAGTACAGCACCCGGTCCGAGCGCAGTCGTCCGACCAGCTCGATTGGCAGGTCCGCCAGGAGGAAGGAGAGCCGGACGACGTCGTATCCGGCGTCGAGGACGACCACGATCTTCGGGTCTGTCCGGCTCCACTGCCCCGCCTCCGTCAGCCGGGAGAAGAGTTCGCGCAGTTGGGCGGCGGTGACCGTGGTGACATCGTCGGCCGGGGTGAGCCGCAGGATGTCCAGTGGCGCGGTCCAGGAAGTGGGCCCGCTCTCCAGGGCTGCGATGACGGAGTACGGCCATCCCGGGATCATCTGTGCGTTTCCGCGACCACGCCCGTAGCAGTGACAGAACAGTCGTTGGGGGCTGCAGGGCGCGTCCGGCCTCAGCCAGTTACTGATGTCCGCGGCGATCCGCAGCCGTCCCTCACTGTCGCGGGGCAACGGTAAAGAGGCCAGCGACCTGCGCAGACGGGACACGTCCAGGCGGCCGTGGTTGATTCCGTCGTACAACGACCCGTGCCCGCGCCGGTGCTCGGGGGCCAGTGACAGATCCACCAGTGTCCTGACCGGGCCATCCGTGCACAGCAGGGCGTCGACAAGCTCGAACAATTCGTCCCCGCGACGGGACAGGCCAGCGTAGAAGTCGTTCCGGAAGTCGGATAACACGGACAAGGGGTGGACAGGGACGGAGGAGACGGGAAAGCTCATG
>NZ_JBSFYR010000262.1:0-1271 GCF_053599875.1 Streptomyces sp. NPDC005151
GTCACAACGGTCATCGGTACAGCACTACTCGTCTCTCCGCCCAGTCAGATGTTTCCGGGTTCTCCCCGACTCACCTGAGGTTGTCACAGAGGGCATCTGGATCAGCGGCAACGCCGACCGCGAACTCCTTGAATACCGCCGGGGGCAACGCGACACGATCCCCGATCCGATCGCCCCCTGGGCAGCCGAACAGCTCCGCGAGGACCATCTCGACTTTCTCGGCTCGCTTCCACGATCACTCTCCCTGCCTGTGAACGGCCTGGGAAAGGTGCTGTTCTGCCACGCCACCCCTCGCGACGACGAGGAAGTCGTCCTGGTCGACTCCCGCCTCGACCGCTGGAAGGAAGTCTTCAGCGGACTCGAAACCGACATCCGCACCGTGGTCTGCGGCCACACCCATATGCCGTTCGTCCGCCTCGCCCACGGCCGGCTCATGATCAACCCCGGCAGCATCGGCATGCCCTACGGACGAAGCGGAGCACACTGGGCCCTCCTGGGCCCGGGCGTCGAACTCCGTACCACGCACTTCGACCTCCAAGCCGCAGCCACCCAGCTCGGCCAGGACTCGTCCTACCCTGAAATCACCGAGTGGGCCGACTACTTCCTGCACGCTCGCGCGACCGACACCGACGCCCTCGCAGCCTTCGCCCCACGGGACGGACGTGACCACAGCCCGTGACACTCGCTCCCCCTCCACGACAGCGGGCAGCCGAAACCGACTACACGATCAACGACGCCTACCAATCCCGAGGCCGGAGGAGGATGAACGTGTCTGGTGAGCGGCTCGACTCGGAGTGGGTGCGAGGCTGGTGCGAGCAGACTTCTACAGTGCTCGCGGCTGTGATGTCGTCGTTTCTGAAGACGCATGGGTTCCCACCTGGCGAGAACGCCGTCAACCTGGCAACGGATGAGAGCCATGGGGCAACGGACGCACTCGTGGATCTCACGCCGATCCCCTCGGACCTGACGACCCTTTACTGGGTGGTCTGCGAAGTGTCCATGCCTGACGTCGAGCACGGACACTTCGTCCACCCTGCCTCGACGGTCGCTGAGCACTTCCGTGAGTACGGATCTGTCCAGATCGACGACGAGCCACCTGCCATCGTCTTTGCCAGTGATGGTGGTGGCCATCTGTTCGCAGTTGCTGGCAGTGGACGAGTCTGGAAGTCGACTACTGGCACTGTCACGTTGGCTGACCGGGTGGGATGATCTTCGTGTTGATCATGCTGGGAAGGGGATCGCTGGTGTCGTCTGTGCCGCCGTCGTACAAG
>NZ_JBSFYR010000263.1:0-1258 GCF_053599875.1 Streptomyces sp. NPDC005151
CGGCCGGAACCATGTAGTCAGGCAGCCGCGCCGCGACAAACTCACGCAGACCATCGAGATCGAGGTCGAGATCGTCCTCACCAGCGGGGACGACGTAGGCCACCAGCCGCTTGTCCCCCGGTGTGTCCTCCCGAGCCACGACCGCAGCCCGCGCCACCTCCGGGTGCGCACTCAGGACGGCCTCGATCTCACCGGGCTCGATCCGGAACCCGCGGACCTTGACCTGCTCATCCGCCCGCCCGAGGAACAGCAACTGCCCCTCCGGCATCCACCGCGCCAAGTCACCGGTCCGATACATCCGCTCCCCGCCGGACCCGAACGGGCACGCCACAAACCGCTCACCCGTCAACGACGGGCGCCCGACGTATCCGCGTGCGACACCCGCGCCGGCGACGTACAACTCACCGGCGACGCCTACCGGCACCGGGCTGAGCGTGTCGTCCAGCACGAACACCCGGGCATTGGCGATCGGCGTACCGATCGACGGCACATCACCAGCAGCCAGCGGGTCCGACATCGACGCGCACACCGTGATCTCCGTCGGGCCATAGGCGTTGATCAGACGACGACCCGGCGCCCACCGCGACACCAAGCCCGCGTCCAGCGCCTCCCCCGCCGACACCAGCGTCGTCACCGACGCCAGATCCTCCACCTCGAGAACGGCAAGGACCGCCGGGGGCAGCGTCGCATGCGTCACCCCATGGCCCGCCAGCAGCTCGACCAGCCCGCCGCCCAAAACCAGCTCCTCCGCCGGAGCCATCACCAGTGAGGCACCCGTGCACAACGTCACCAGCACTTCCGACACCGCCGCGTCAAAGCCCACCGACGCGAACTGCAGCACCCGCGAGTCCCGCTCCACCGCGAACCGCTCAGCCTGAGCGGCCACCAGATTCACCACACCCGCATGACCAACCGCCACACCCTTCGGCACCCCAGTCGAACCCGACGTATAGATCACATACGCCAGCCCCGCCGGATCAACCACCACACCCGGCGCAGTCGCCGGCTGAGCACCCAGCAACCCGGCCGTCAACGGAGCATCCAGCGCAACCAGCGGCACCCGGCCCACCGGCAGATCATCCAACGTCTCCCCAGTACCCAGCACCAACTGCGCACCACTGTCGGCCAGCATGAACGCCACCCGGTCCACCGGCAGCCGCCCGTCCACCGGCAGATACGCGGCCCCCGCCTTCAGCACACCCACCATCGCGGCCACCAGGTCGGCACCACGCGGCAGACACAACCCCACCACCGAGTC
>NZ_JBSFYR010000264.1:0-1227 GCF_053599875.1 Streptomyces sp. NPDC005151
GGCGGTTTCCACTGATCGTTGCGAATCAGCGGTAGGCGAGTTCCTTTGACCAGCGTCTCATGGCCTCGGCGGGGGTGCGGTCGCCCAGGACGCGGCGGGGGCGTTCGTTGAGCTGCCGTTCGACTTGCACGAGGTCACGGGCGGTGCAGTGGGTGAGGCTGGTGCCTTTCGGGAAGTACTCGCGCAGCAGTCCGTTGGTGTTTTCGTTGGTGCCGCGTTGCCAGGGGCTGTGCGGGTCGCAGAAGTAGATCCGGAATCCCGTCAAGTCTTCTATCTCCTCGTGAAGGTAGAGTTCGCGGCCCTGGTCCCAGGTGAGGGTGCGTCGCAGCGAGGCGGGCAGGTCGGCGGTCTGCTCGACGAGTGCGTCGCGTATCTGCGGGGCTTTCCAGCCGTGCGGTAGGTGGATGAGGCGGACGTAGCGGGTGGCGCGGTCGACAAGGGTGCCGATGGCGGATGCCTGCGCCTTGCCGATGATCAGGTCGCCTTCCCAGTGCCCGGCCCGCCGACGCTCGTCGGCTTCCCGGGGCCGGGTGTGGACCGGGCGCATGCGCGGGATGGCGTTCTTGGAGGGTATGCCGCGGCGTTGCTTCTTGCGGCGGGTGCGCCGGGTACGCAGCCGGGCGGTGCGTTTCTCCAGGAGCCCGTTGTAGAAGGCGCGGTAGATGGTCTCCGGGCAGGCGTTCATCGCCGGTTGTCCGGCTTGGGTGCTGGCCAGGTGGCGGGTGATCTGCTGCGGTGACCAGCGCTCTTTGAGCTTGTCGTTGACGAAGTCGCGCAGCTGGGGGTTCGCACGGAGTTTCTCCGGCTTCGGGCGGCGCCGGCGGAGGATGGCCTGGTTGTGCGACCACCAGGGGTTGTAGGTGCCGTCGGCGCCCCGGCCACGGGAGATCTCCCGGTAGACGGTGGAGCGGTGCTTTTCGATGTCGTTGGCGATCGCCGACGCCGTGCGGCCGGCGAGCAGGCCCTCGGCGATCGCGATCCGGTCGTCCTGGGTCAGGTAGCGTTCGTCGATGGGCTTGTCGGGCAGCAGCATGCGTCCAGCCTTGATGAACCACAACGAGCCCGCGCTGGTGGATACGCCCACATGGCGGGCAGCGGCTGCCCCTTTCAGGCCACCTCTACGCAGTTCGAAGTACTCCTTGGGCACCGACAGCGGCAGCCGGTTCGGCGGATACTTCGGCATCGGACGGACTCCTTCCAGGAGTCGCAACCACCGATGGAAACCGC
>NZ_JBSFYR010000265.1:0-1207 GCF_053599875.1 Streptomyces sp. NPDC005151
GGCCCTGTCCTGTGCGGCGCCCCAGTGGCTCACCGAGGTCGTGGACGCCTCCTGGTCCAAGCGGTACGCGGAACGCATCGACACCTGGCGCCTGCCGACTTCCAAGACGAAGAAGGACGCCTTGGCCCTGGACTTCGGCCGGGACGGCTTCGCCCTGCTGAGCGCGCTCTATTCGCCCGGGCAGCCTGCGTGGCTGCGCCAGCTGCCCGCGGTGCAGACCCTGCGCACCGTGCTGCTGCAGAACTACACCCGGACCGCGGCAGGCAACGGGCGGGAGGTGGTCAAGCGGCTGGAGAAGCAGTCCGAGGGAGGGGACGGCCTCCCGCCCGGTGAACACCGCCTCTCCTCGCCCTATGACACCGATGCGCGCTGGTCGGCCAAGCGCGACACCTTCTGGAACGGGTTCAAGCTGCACATCTCGGAAAGCTGTCGGGCCCAGGACACCGGCAACGCTCCGGGCTCACCCCCGAATCTGATCACGAACGTCGCCACCACTGCCTCCACACTGCCCGACAACATGGCCCTGGAAGACATCCACCGGCAGCAGAAACGGCGTGGCCTGCTGCCGGACGAGCACTACCTCGACTCCGGCTACCCCAGCGCCGACCTGATCGTCGCCTCACGGCGTGACTACGGTGTCGCCCTGATCGCGCCGATCCTGCTCGACCGCACCCGCCAGGGCACGGACAAGGCTGGCTTCGCCGCCGACGACTTCCAGATCAACTGGGAGAGCGAGCAGGTCACTTGCCCGGCCGGGCACATCAGCGCCACCTGGAACCCCGTGGTGCAAGACGGCAAGTCCAAGACCGTGGTCTCCTTCGCGGCCCGCGACTGCGTCCCCTGCCCTTCCAAGGGGCAATGCACCAGGGCTAAGCGACGTCAACTATCCCTGCAGCAACAGGAATTGACCGAGGCGATGCGCGCCGCCCGCGACCAGCAGCAGACCCAGGACTGGAAGAACGACTACGCCCTGCGCTCCGGCGTGGAGGGCACGATCCGGCAGGCCGCCGCCGTGACGGGGGTCCGCCGGGCGCGCTATCGCAGCCTGGCCAAGACTCACCTTGACCACTCCTTCAGCGCCGCCGCCATCAATCTGATCCGACTGAACGCCTGGTGGAACGGTCACCCACTCGACCGAACACGGACAAGTCACCTTGCACGCCTCGATTTCACCCTCACTGGCTGATCGAATTAACCACCAGGATCA
>NZ_JBSFYR010000266.1:0-1201 GCF_053599875.1 Streptomyces sp. NPDC005151
CGGAATGCTCCACAAGACCGGCCGCGCGACCTACACCCTCGCCACCTGACGAACCTCCTTGACAGCCCCGCCGATCAGCAAACTTCGCGGCCTTGCATCAAGGACCTGCGCACCTCGCTCTACAACAAGCTGGGCCTACCCGGCGAAGCACCCGCCAACAGCACCCGAGGCGAAACCATGATCAAAAGCGTGCTTTCCGAAGGGCCCCGCGTGCTCGTCGTCGACGAAGCGCAATGGCTGGTCACCAGGGCCTTCGAATTCATCCGCGAACTGTGGGACGACGAAAAGACCCGCCTGCCCGTCATCCTCATCGGCGCCGAAACCTGCTACCAAAAGATCAAAAACCGGCCTGCGCTCGACTCCCGCATCCTCATCTGGCAGCGCTACAAGCCCCTCACCCCGACCGAAGTCCTCACCACCATCCCGCAATACCACCCGGTCTGGACACACACGCCCGCCGACGACCTCCTGTGGATCGACGACCTCGCCTGCCACGGCAACTTCCGACAATGGGCCAAGATCACATACCTCCTGCAGGAAGCGATGAGCACCCCGCCCCACCCGAAGTACAGCCGCGACCTGGTCACCGCCGTGTTCAGCAGGCTCGACCCCACCACCCGCCGGTAGCCGCAGGCTTCGCTTCACGGCGCTTTGTGCGGTACCGGCCAAGTTCTTACCTGTAACCCCCGCACCGCGAAACCAGGCGTCCGCAGCCGCAATCGTGGGAGCCCACCGGTCTCGCCCGGGACGAACACCAGGAAGGCTGACTCTGGAAGCCCCAAAAGCGGTGGAGGCCCCGCGTACGTGCGAAGGGACGCGGGGCCATCCAAGCGCTACGTCCTGTCGAGGCGCTCCACCTGCGAGCCTACGAGCCTGAGCTGTTCACAACCCGTGCAGTCAGGCATTCGGGGCACAGACATCCCGATTTTCAGCGAGGCCGCCGGCCGGTCAGCTCACAGGGTTGGAACACTTCCTCACCGCCCGCTGGGGCATGCACAACGAATTCTGCGGCGGAGCTTCTTAAGAATCTGGTCGCGGCCGCCGGGTTGCCCGCGCCGCGCGACGCCCCGGTCAGCGTCCTGTACTCCCCAGGAGTCCCGGTCCGCCTGAATCGTTCCGGGTTTGACCGAGGCTCGATCTCTTGGAAGGATCGGGATCGTTATGTCGAAGCCATACCCGAAGGAAGTCCGTGAACGGGCCG
>NZ_JBSFYR010000267.1:0-1161 GCF_053599875.1 Streptomyces sp. NPDC005151
TCATCAGCCGACGAGACAGCGGGAACGCGCGATGAAAGGCTTCCGCTCCGCCGGCGGTGCACAACGCTTCCTGTCCGCGTTCAGCGGCATCTCACTCCACGTCCGACCCCGCCGCCACCTCCTCACCGCCGCCGAACACCGCCTCGAGATGACCGTCCGCTTCACCATCTGGGACCAGGTCACCGGCGCTGCCAGTCGACCCGCCGCGGTCTGAACCCAGGCCCGGCACCCGGCCCCACCACACCCCGACACACCGTCAGCACCCACGCACGCAACAACGTGACAGTGCCCAATGAGCCCTTCGGCTCCGCGGTGGTCCGCCGTCAACGGGTGCTTCGTCCCGCAGGCCCGTTCACCCCGTCGATGGCCGCCCGGCCGGGAGAGATTGTGCAGATCGATTCCACCCGGCTGGACGTGCTGGCGGTCCTGGACGGTGGTGTCGTCGCTCGTCCTGGCTTTGTTGGTGAGTTACGGGATCAGGCACACATTCCGTGAGGATGATCAACGACTCTGAGAGTCGTCACCAGGCGAAGTGACGGCGTTCAATCAGCCCAGCCCTCGGTGTTCGAGTACGACTCGTAGGAGTAGCGCGTGTCGCGGTCCCACTCCTCACCGGTGATGAGCTTGTATGCACGGTCTGGTGTGTAGAGCAGGCTCTCAGCCCAAATGAGGTTGGTGGCGTAAGGGGCGAATGCCTCGGGGGCTTGGAGGACGCTGTCGAACACGGTACGGCCGTCGGCGACGACCGCGGCACGTGTGTAGAGGAAGGCGTCCTCGGACAGGTCCTGTCCGTACTCCTTGCGGTCCAGCTGGTAGAGCTTCCATGACAGTTGTTCGGCGAAGCCGATGACCAGCGACAACGGGGACTGGGCAAGGCGCTCGGTCACGGTGGCTGCAAGAAGCTCGGCGTCAGGGTCAGGTTCCGGGGGCCTGCACTCTTCGATGAGCTGCCAGAAAGCGTCTTCGTTCATGATGGCGAGCATGACGTAGGGGTCTGACATCCCGACTTCCGGGTCACCTGTTTGCTGCTGTCTCAGTGCGTTGTGGCAAACCGGATTTCGTTCGAGCCTGAGTTCCGCAGTTGAGGTGGCGCTCTAGTACGCGAATATGGGGTTTGACCTGCGGATATGCCGGAGCACACGCCGGATCGGCGTGTGTCTA
>NZ_JBSFYR010000268.1:0-1160 GCF_053599875.1 Streptomyces sp. NPDC005151
CCGATCTACGTGATCCTGGACAACCTCTCCGCCCATAAGGGGACGAAGATCCGCGCCTGGGCGAAGAAGCACAAGGTCGAGCTGTGTTTCACTCCGACGAACGCCTCCTGGGCGAACCCCATCGAGGCGCACTTCGGACCCCTGCGGCAGTTCACCCTCGCCAACTCCCACCACCCCAACCACACCGTCCAGACACGCGAACTGCACCACTACCTGCGCTGGCGCAACGCCAACGCTCGGCACCCGGACATACTGGCCGCCCAGCGGCGCGAACGCGCCCGCGTCCGCAGCGAGCGGGGCATCCGCTGGGGCGGCCGACCACTCCCATCAGCAGCAGCCTGACCACCAAAGCGGTAGTTACCTGCGGTCACTGCCCCAAGTCGGCGCGGACGAGCCGGATTGCGGCTACTGGGTCCGCGGATCGAGTGACAGTCCGACCCACAACGATGTGTGACGCACCGGCGGCGATGGCAGCACGCGGTGTCCCGGGTCGGGCGTGCTCGCCTTGGGATTCACCGGGCAGCGTGACTCCCGGCGTGACGATCAGGGAGCTGGATCCCAGTACATCCCGAAGCTGCGCGGCTTCCTGCGGCGATGCGATCACGCCATGGCATCCAGCGCGATTCGCCAGCCGGGCCAGGCGCAGCACCTGCTCCTCGGTCGAGGCATTGACCCCGAGGTCAGCGAGATCGGAGCTGGTCATGCTGGTGACGACGGTCAGGGCCAGGATACGCAGGCGAGGAAAGTCTCGGGCCGCTGCGACAGCGGCGGCCATGATGTTGGTGCCTCCCATGCCGTGCACCGTCACCATCGACGCGCCCAGTGTCCCTGCCACACGGACCGCCCCGGCAACGGAGTTCGGGATCTCGAAGAGCTTCAGGTCCAGGAACACCTCATTGCCCTTGGCGACGAGGTACTTGATGAGATCAGGTCCGGCCGCCGAGAGCAGCTCCAGCCCGACCTTGTAGAAACGGCACTCATCACCCAGACGGTCAACGACCGCCTCAGCCGCTCGACGGCTGTCGAAATCCAAAGCAACGATGATCCGACTGGCTGACTCCACAGCGCCATTGTCACCCACCAGGCCGATCGGCCCACGGGCAGGTTGCCCCGACATCACCGACCGCCCACCCGGTGAACCTTCCCGGTCACAGCACTAG
>NZ_JBSFYR010000269.1:0-1143 GCF_053599875.1 Streptomyces sp. NPDC005151
ACCCGGACGACATGACCACAGATCCTGCCGCACCCACCCACTACCTGTCACATCATCAGACGCGAAGCCCGCCACCGACCTACTGAATGCTTACGTCTGAGCTGCCGCGCGAACGCCTATGAACCCCACAGAACGGGGACGCGCACAGTTGGAAAGCGTGTTGGGGGCAACCCCTCACGAGTTCGAATCTCGTATCCTCCGCCATTGAGCGGTGTGCATCGTGAAGTTGCAGGTCATGGGTCTGGTGTGCGTGGATGTCGGCGTGCTCACGCTGGTCATAGGCGTATGACTCTCGTGAAGATCATCGGTCAGCGGGCGACTTCGCGGTTCGTCAGGACCAGCAGGGCCCTCACCAGCGTGGTCGCCCACTTCGGGTCGGTGCGTACCTTGCCGAGCACGCGCCAGTTCTTCAGGTGCGCGAAGCCGTGCTCGGCCGGGGCCCGTACCGCGGCCAGTGCCTTGTTGGAAAGTTTCTGGCTGCGGGTCAGAGGCCGGTTGCGGGCGGCCTTGTAGCCGGTGATCACCGCCGGGTCGGCGTCCGGGCCGCTGTCGTCGAGGCCGACGAAGCCCAGGTCGGCGATGGCGCCGAGCCCGGCCGCGCGGAGATGGGCGGTGAGTTTGTCGTGCCGGCAGGCAGTGATCTCCGAGGTGCGTCCGGGCCTGGCCGCCGAGACCCACAGCAGGCGGCCCCGGTCGTCGGTGAGCGCGATCACGAGCAGGCCGTGGCATTTGTGCTTGCCGGAGTAGTTCTTCCGGTTCGCTGTTCCGGTGCGCCGCCGGGTGCGAATCAGGGAGCCGTCCAGCAGTACGATTCCGCCACCGGATCGGGTGATCTTCTTCAGGGCGCGGTCCAGGCGCGGGGCGCGGGCGGCCAGCAGGCCGACGACCTCCCGCACCCAGCGGGTGACGGTGGTGCGGTGCACCCCGTTTCCGCCGGCCAGATCGCCGGGCCGCTGGTCACAGCGCAGTACCGCCAGGACGATCCCTGCGATCTTTCCCGCGGGCAGGGCCCGCCACCGCGAGCCGATCTTCTTGCAGTGGCCGCGTCTGAGAAGCTGTATGCCTATCGATCATGTGGACGGTTCTGGTCGAACAGCGGCTTTGGGCGGGTGATCTTGGCCGGGTGGGTGCATGAAGACAGGG
>NZ_JBSFYR010000270.1:0-1137 GCF_053599875.1 Streptomyces sp. NPDC005151
GTCGGCATCGACGTGCGGACGGGCAAGAAGTGGCGCAACGGATCACATGCGCACATCGGCAAGAAGAAGGCGGCGCCTCCGATCTACCAGGAGGCACCGCCTTCTGGCCCGTCCCGCTACCTGCGTGAGGCCGACCGCATCCACATAGCCGACCGTCTGCGGGAGAAGGCCACGGTCCGCGCGATCGCCGCCGAGCTGGGCCGCAGCCCGTCGACCGTCAGCCGCGAGATACGCCGCAACCGGCACCCTGGAAACGGCCAGTACCGGCCGCACGCGGCCCAGGCCCGCGCCGATGCCCGCCGACCCCGCCCCAAGACGGGGAAGATCGGTCAGAACCCCGAACTGCGGGACTTCATCCAGGACCACCTGACCCTGCGCTGGAGCCCCGAGCAGATCTGCAACGCTCTTCGCACACGGTTCCCCGACCGCCCGGAGATGCACGTGACCCACGAGACGGTCTACCAGGCCCTCTACGTCCAAGGCCGCGGAGAACTCCGCCGCGAACTCACCAAGGCCCTGCGGACAGGACGCGCCCGCCGCCGCCCCCACCGCCAGGCAGCCAAGCGCCAGCCCCGGTTCACGACCCCGATGGTCATGATCAGCGACCGCCCCGCCGAGGCCGAAGACCGGGCCGTCCCCGGCCATTGGGAAGGGGACCTCATCATCGGCAAGAACAGCGGCTCGGCGATCGGCACCCTGGTCGAACGCAGCACCCGCTACCTGATGCTGGTCCACCTGCCCGGCGACCACAGTGCGGCAAGCCTGCGCGACGCCCTGACCGACACCGTGCAAACCCTGCCGCCCCACCTGATGCGGTCCCTCACCTGGGACCAGGGCTCAGAGATGGCCGCCCACCACGCCTTCAGCATCGCCACCGATATCCCGGTCTACTTCTGCGACCCCGGCAGCCCCTGGCAGCGCGGCTCGAACGAGAACACCAATGGCCTGCTCCGCCAGTACTTCCCCAAGGGCACCAACCTCGCCGGCCACAGCCGCGAGCACCTCGACGCCGTCGCCGCCGAACTCAACAGCCGCCCACGCAAAACGCTCGGCTGGGAAACCCCAGCCGAGCGCCTGTCTAAACTGCTCGCAGCCTGATCAACCGACCACGTGTTGCAACGACCCCTCGAATTCGCC
>NZ_JBSFYR010000271.1:0-1117 GCF_053599875.1 Streptomyces sp. NPDC005151
CCGGCAACCTCTGGATGCCCCCCATCGAGCAAGCGGCCTGACCAGCCAGCCTCACATACCGTCACCGATCAGCCGCATTCCTTCTGAATGCTTACCTTGTGATTTGAGGTTTTCGTCACGCTTTGTGTTTGGTGCTGGTCGGGGGCTTGGTGCGGTAGGCGGGGCGGGTGGCCTTGGGTTTGTTCTTCGACCCTTGCGTTCGCCCGCGGCCGGGCCGGATGAGTTTCGGCGGCTGGGTGAGCGCGGGCAGTTTCGCGCGGAGACGGCGAAACCCGAGCCGGACGCGGTAGGGGCTGAGGATGGCGCCCGGCGCGGGGCGGGGGTGCCAGGGCCGGCGCAGGTCGTCGACCAGGTAGCGGGCCAGCCGGAGTTGCGCATATGAGGCGATGACCAGGGCGATCCACCGGTCGACGGCCTCGGCCGAGCCCAAGTGCGCTGCCCCCAGGCCCAGATGGACCTTCGCGAAGCGGTGGAAGTGCTCCTGGTCGAAGCGGCGGAAGTACGCCTTGGCGAGCAGGGCGGGATCGGTCATGACTGGGCCGGCGTGCCACAACCACAGGTCAGCGTAGGGGCCTTTGCCGTGTGGCAGCCGTTCGACGATGACTTGGACCAGGGTGCCGTGAACGATCGGAAGGTCCTTGTCCAGGGGGAAGTCGCTCCACCAGCCCTGACGGGACAGCGCCTGGTGCATGCCTCGCCAGGAGCGAACCCGCACACGGCCGTACCGTTCGGAGTCGAAAGCCTGCTCGGTGTCCGGGTCCTGGTGGGTGGTGGGATCCGCCAGGGAGAACTGCGCGCCATGTCGGCGGGGCCGACCGCGGTCTCCCGGCTCACGGACGGCCGGCTCCGCGTGGAAGATCCGGTTGGAGCGCAATCGGACCAGGACCTGAACGGGCAGGCCGTCGAGTTCGGCCGCCAGGTCGGTGCCCTGGTTCCCGGCGTCGAACACCACCAGCGGCAGCGGGTCGCCCGGGGACCAGCGGCCAGTGGCCCGCAGGTCCGTCAGCAGGGCGCGGACCTGAGCCAAGGCGACCTCGGTATGGTGCTCGGTGGGCCGCAGCCGACGGGCCTCGATCGGATCCACCCAGGACGAGGCGCCCCAGCCGATGCCGACCAG
>NZ_JBSFYR010000272.1:0-1076 GCF_053599875.1 Streptomyces sp. NPDC005151
AGTTGGTTCCGGTGCTGCTGGCGGCGGAGGCGTCCGGGGATGCGACGGTGACCTCGGAGGCGTACCGGCGGATCCTGGTGGTCTTCGCCGAGGCGCCGGGCTCGCTGCGTTGCAAGGACGTGTGTGCCGGAGTGGGCCTGGGAACGGCGGCGAACCATAGCGAGGGTATGCGGTCGAAGCTGAAGCGGCTGGTTGAGCGCGGGATTCTTGTCGAGGTCGAGTCGGGGCTGTTCGCGCTGGCCTCCCGGGCCGGTGCGCGGTGAGCGGCGTGGTGGGGGCGGCTGGTCTGGCGGTGGCCGAGGACGCGTTCGCTGCCTCGCGGGGATTGTTCGAGCAGGTGACCGTGGATCTGTCCGGGCCGGACACGGCGGAGTTGACGCACTCGCAGTTGGAGGACCTGCTCGGCTCGCGGATGCGGGAGGTGACCCGGTCGTTGTTCCAGGACCATCTGAACTTGCGTTCGCTCACCGAGACCCGGGTGCCGCAGGTGGTGGACGCGGACGGCGTGGAGCGCACGAGGATCGAGCGCGGCCGGGGGCGTGTCCTGGCCACGGTGTTCGGGAAGGTCACCGCCACCAGGATCGCCTACCGGGGTACCGGGGTCGGTGATCTGCACGTCGCGGACGCGGTGTTGAACATGCCGGCCGCGATGCACTCCCACGGGGTCGCGAAACTGGCCGCGATCGAGGCGGCCCGCGGCTCGTTCGCCGAGGCCACCAGCCGTGTCAACGCCCTGACCGGTGCCGGGGTCGGCCACCGGCAGGTCGCCGAGCTGGCGATCGGCGCCGCCGCCGACATCGACTCCTTCTATGCCGCGTTGGTCCCGGCCCCGTGCACGAACGTCACGCTGCTGGTGCTGTCGGTGGACGGCAAGGGTGTGGTGATAAGGCCGGACGCGCTGCGAGGCCACCGCGAGGGCAGCCGCCGCCAAAGGCGGCAACAAGCTGGACAAACGACTGTCGGCCGGGGAGAAGAACGGGCGCAAGCGGATGGCCACGCTGGGCGCCGTCTACGACGCCGAGCCGGTACCGCGCGACATCGACGACATCATCGCCGACCCCGACCCCGACCCCGAC
>NZ_JBSFYR010000273.1:0-1042 GCF_053599875.1 Streptomyces sp. NPDC005151
TTTTAAACAAATCGCGGTATTCCGAATGCTGTTGGCGCTGCGGTGACGTCACATTGGCAGGGCGACGGGCGTTTGGGGGGTGATGTGCATGGCGGGTTTGCCTCATGTCTGCTTTCCGCCACGACCGGCGCCCACAGAGTCCGAAATTGTGCGGATTCAATGCGTTCGGGAGGGGGATCGAGGGTGCTGGGATCCTTCGATCTCGACGAGATGCAGGAGTCGGCGTACCGCACGCGTGGTAGTGGGAGCTGCGTGAGGTCTCTGACCTCACAAACCGGCTGACACTTCCCGAGTCGGACAGCGAACGGGCGCTGCGCAGACTGGAGCGACAGGGCCCCGCCGCGCAGTCGTCCGCCCGCACCGGGCGGTGGGCTGCGGCGTCGCCGGGGGCGCCATGGGTGTGCTGCCGGCCCAGCGGCGCCATGAGCTGGAGCAGGCGGCGCTGCTTGGATCACGGATGGATGCGGCAGAGTCCGCCGTGCACGACTTGGTCCGCCTGGTCACGGGCGCGGGCGCCTGGCGCACCGCTTCCATCAGCTGCAGCTGGGTGAGCTGAGTGGAGAACGAATCCCGCGGAACAGGCCGTCCGTCCGGGCGCCCCGGCACGACGGTGCAGGCGCAGGACTACTGCGCCTGTCATCGGGCCAGACCTTGCGGACACAATGGCCCCGGCGGAGATCTGGACCGCGCTCAAGCCGGTGACTGGCGGCGGAACCCGACTGTCCGCTGGTCCCAGGCGCCGACCGCGCAGCAGGAGGGCGAATGGACGGCCCGCCTCGACCACACCGGCGTCGCCGACAAGCAGGTCACCCTGAGGGCACCTTCTTCGGCGCCAAGGACAAACCGGGCACCCAGACCATCACCCGCGCTTACGACGTTCACTGACGACACCGATCCGTGGGTCAGTCGCGCGTCACACGCGGCCGGCCCGATCGTCGGGGTGTGTAAGAAGCTGTATGCCTATCGATCATGTGGACGGTTCTGGTCGAACAGCGGCTTTGGGCGGGTGATCTTGGCCGGGTGGGTGCATGAAGACAGGGCC
>NZ_JBSFYR010000274.1:0-1029 GCF_053599875.1 Streptomyces sp. NPDC005151
CCAGATCCTCGGCGGCTTTGGCCAGACGCTTGGCGCGTGCTTTGCGCTGGCCCTCCGCGTTGCCGGTGGAGTGGACCAGGATCCGGCGCAGGTGGTGGACCGGGTCGCGCTTGCGCGGTCCTGCCATGGCGTGGACGTCTTCGAGGACCCGGTAGGACTGGCGCTGGTTGGCGGGGGTGTTCCGCTCGCGGTCGCGGTCGTTGACGTAGTCGACCAGCTCGGCGGCCCCGAGGTCGACAGTGGCGTAGAAGTCGGCTTTGACCTGGGCCGCGGGTATGGGGGCGACGAATCCGACCCGGGCGTCAAGCAGGGCGGTGATGTTCGGGTAGGACACCAGTTTGGAGTCCGCGACGAGCAGGAAGTCCTTGCGGTCGGCGATTTTCCGCAGGGCCTTCATCGCGCCGACGACCTGGGCGACCTCGCCCGCGCCGCCGTCGTAGGCCCGGTGGAAGACGGGGATGCCACCGTCGCGGGTGACGGCCACTCCGGCCTGGACCTGCTTCAGATCGACCCGCCGGTCCTTGGGGTGACCGTATCTGACCTGCGCGTACTCCTCTTCCTGGTCCGGGTAGGCGCCGAACATGGAGATCGACGTCATGTCCCAGTGGATCTGAGCGGTATCGATGCCGAACTCCGCGATGGCCTGCGCGCCGACCGAGCCGGTGATCTCCTCCAGGCGCGGGGCGATCGCGTCCAGAGCGCGGGCGATACGGTCGTCGTTGAGCAGGTCCGGCTCAATGCCGAAAACCTCCTCGACAGCCCACGTCCGCGCCCAGTCCTCCACCCGCACCATCGAGGTCGGCGAGGACAGCCGGTTGGCGATCAGCGCCTCGACGACCTGCCCGTGCGTCAGATGAGCCACCTCACGGACAGGGCACAGCTCGTCGATGATCCCCGCCACGTCCAGCCGGCGCAGAAACTCGGCAGAGGCAGGCAGAGCGCCCAGACGCCTCTCCACCACAGGCGCCAACTCCACCGACATACGGGGGCGCTGGACCCGGGAACGACGCGAACGAGATATCGACACGT
>NZ_JBSFYR010000275.1:0-1028 GCF_053599875.1 Streptomyces sp. NPDC005151
GCGATCTTCAGGGCTTCTTCGATGAGCGTCTCGACGATCTTCGACTCGGGAACCGTCTTGATGACCTCGCCCTTGACGAAGATCTGCCCCTTGCCGTTCCCGGACGCCACACCCAGATCCGCCTCACGGGCCTCACCCGGACCATTGACGACACAGCCCATCACGGCGACCCGCAACGGCACCTCCATGCCCTCAAGACCCGCCGACACCTGATCCGCCAGCTTGTACACATCCACCTGCGCCCGACCGCACGACGGACACGACACGATCTCCAGCCGCCGCTGCTTCAGATTCAACGACTCCAGAATCTGCAGCCCGACCTTGACCTCCTCGGCCGGCGGCGCCGACAACGACACCCGGATCGTGTCCCCGATCCCCTCACTCAGCAACGCACCGAACGCCACCGCCGACTTGATCGTCCCCTGGAACGCCGGACCCGCCTCCGTCACCCCCAAGTGCAACGGGTAATCACACTGAGCCGCCAGCTGACGGTACGCATTGACCATCACCACCGGATCGTTGTGCTTCACCGAGATCTTGATGTCCCGGAAACCGTGCTCCTCGAAGAGCGACGCCTCCCACAGCGCCGACTCCACCAACGCCTCAGGAGTCGCCTTCCCGTACTTCTTCAGCAGCCGCGCATCCAGCGAACCCGCGTTCACACCGATCCGGATCGGCGTCCCCGCATCATTCGCGGCCCGCGCGATCTCCTTGACCTTGTCGTCGAACTGCTTGATGTTCCCCGGATTCACCCGCACCGCCGCACAGCCCGCATCAATCGCCGCGAACACATACTTCGGCTGGAAATGAATATCCGCAATCACCGGAATCTGCGACTTCCTGGCGATCGTCGCCAACGCATCCGCATCATCCTGCGTCGGACACGCCACCCGCACGATCTGACAGCCCGACGCCGTCAACTCCGCGATCTGCTGCAACGTCGCACCGATGTCCGACGTACGGGTCGTGGTCATCGACTGCACCGACACCGGCGCATCCCCACCGACCGCCACCGACCCGACCTGGAT
>NZ_JBSFYR010000276.1:0-1006 GCF_053599875.1 Streptomyces sp. NPDC005151
CCGTTTCGTACCGTCGCAAGTCGAAACGTAGCCGGGGTACGGCGTGTTCTGCATATCAGACCAGGTCAGCGACCCACGGAAGCGACAGGGGAGCCGGTTTTGTGGTGCTGCCCAAACGTTGGAAAGTGGAGCGCACTCTAGGGTGGCTGATGCGCACCCGCCGCCTGGTCCGCGACGTGGAACGCCGCCCGAGCAGTGCCGAAGCGATGATCTACTGGTCGATGACGCTGCTCATGACCCGGCGGCTGGCACGCTGACGTTGTTCGCGGGGGTGAACCGGCCCGGTTCGGGCTCGGACAACCATCCGCGGGCCACCAGGCGCTTCGCCTTCGACCGCAGTGCCTCGACCTTCGCCGGTACCGCTTCCATCCCGAACGCCTCAGCCATCTCCTGGCACGTTGCGGGACCCTGCTCGAGGCGGGTGCGGTCCGCAAGCATGTGCACCATACACCCGTAATCCGCCGACAGCACCGACGACGTCAGCCCCTGGCTCCACACCGGCACCTGTGACCTCGGCTTCCTTGCCGCCGTCACGGCGTCTTGCTGAACGCTCGGGGAGCCGGCGACGGATTCGGTCTGCTCGGAAACGGTCTCCTCACCGGACAACACCTCACCCACCCGTGACCGGGCGATGACCCATTCCTTCCATTCCTGCTCGGCTACGGCCAGTTCAGCGTGAATCCGGTCGGCTTCCTCCCGCAGCTCGTCCACCCGACGGCGAGCACCCAACTCACGCTGTTCCAGCAGCCCTACAACCGACGGCATCCAGAGCCTCCCTAGAACGACGACCCGGCAGGCCATAACTTCCACGGAATCCACGACCCATGCCCCACCAGCGAAAACCCAGTGCTCACATCCGGAAAGACAACAGCTTCTGAGGGCCGACAGCTGGCGGCTGTCGGCCCTCAGGGATGAATCGTTCCGGGTTTGACCGAGGCTCGATCTCTTGGAAGGATCGGGATCGTTATGTCGAAGCCATACCCGAAGGAAGTCCGTGAACGGGCCG